>NZ_JJML01000014.1 GCF_000775285.1 Neosynechococcus sphagnicola sy1
TTCATGGTTAGCAAATTGGCTCATCAGGGTTTGCTGTTGCTCGACGACAGGGAGAATTGGCGCGAGAATTTGAGTCAGGGCTGGGTTACCTTCAGCCGCAGGAGTATTTAAGATCTGATCTATGGAGATGCGATGGATCAGATCTACCGTGCGATTGAGTTCCTCGTCTGATACAAAGGCGGGAATGATATTGACATCTTGGCTACTGGCTTGTTTGAGTCCGTTTTGCAAGTTGGTGATGCTGGCGCGAGCAAGTCCGACCAGATCGATTAACCTTTGAGTTCGGGCTAAACCATAAAACACTTGGGGTTGCAGATCTTGACGAAAAGGATCGGTAGCTAGTTTGAAGGCAGCAACGATGAACTCGATTTTCTCTTGTTCAATCCCTGTCTCACGAGCAACAAAGGTAATATCGCGAAATCTTGCTTCATCAAGATCTTTCGGATTTCTCTGGAGCAGAACGGGTTCAAGGGCTTTCATTATTTGCTCAAATTCAGAGGGGCCGCGCGGGATATTTGCCCCCTCTAGCACAATCCGCACTTCCTCTACCTTGCGGGCTTCGATGCCGAGGATTAAATCGTCTGCGGAAACTTGTGTTTCTTGAGTCAGGTCTTTGTCATCGGGTAGACGATAAATCTGAAATTCTTCTAGGGTTTGCCCGCCGACAATTTGCAGGGCAAAAATGAGATCGGCAATGATATTTCTATTGCTAGCAGCATCTCCAGTTGCAAACTGATCGAGAGTATAGGTGACTTCAAACTGCCCTTCGCCTTGAGTTGTGGATGAGTTGCCCAGTTGTTGACGAACATCACCAATGTCGCGGTCATAAACGGTGACTACAATGCCGTTAATTGGACTTCCTGCACTAATAATCTGTCCACGAACTACTCTATTTTGCGGCTGTGGTATGGGTTCATCAAATACTCCAAGTTCTCTTAGCGCCCGATTTAGCGCCTCTGCGGTCGGTACGTCGACATTTCCCTGATTATTTCCAGCGTTTATCTGCTGTTGCTCCTGAAAGATTGCAACCAGTTTTTGAGTAATATCGTCATAGGTTTGCTCTCGTTGTTCTCGCAGTAGCCCCTCTTCATACAACTGGCGCTCCTCATCTGATACACGAATGATCTGTCTGCGGAGAATCAGAAGTAGTCCATCTTGTAAGTTAGTGATCTCTGGACGTTGGCTGTCACGGTTGACGGGAGAGACGATCGCTTTCATGGCTGTGTTCCTAGAAAAGATAAGGTTTGTAATGACGGACTGGCGGTGATAAGTCTCTTCCCGTCTGCATCAGGATTTTCAGGATTTTAGAATTTCCAGGATTTTGCATAGATGCCTGTCTATTCAATCCTGCAAATCCTCTAATTCTGTAAATTTTGATCCTGACGGTTATTGAATACCAACTTATGTTCCAAACTCTTTCCTCCAAAATTGATTAACAACCCCAGTGGAAAGCCATAGGCCACGGTGTAATTCTTCGCCTGTGCCAGGTGTGCATCCTCCAACTGCACCAATGCTTTCAACTCAACGACAACCTGATTCTCGACGACAAAATCTGCTCGGCGCGTCCCCACCTCAATGCCGTCGTAATAGACGGTCTGCTCTTGCTCGCGCACGAAGGCTAGACCTGCTCGCTCTAGCTCAATGGCGAGGCAGCGCTGGTAGATAACTTCTTGAAATCCGGGTCCCATTTTGTTGTGTACTTTCATAGCGCATCCGATGATTTTGTAGGTGAGTTCGTTGCCGATCATTGTCAGTATCAAGATTTTCAGGATTAGAGGATTTTCAGGATTTTTGAATTTAGCAACATATGTTATTTCTCTCCAATTTTTCTTCTTAATCCTGTTAATCCTTAAATTCTGCAAATCCTGATTTGATTTTTCAGGATTTTGAAGTTCGTCTGCATAACTTATTTCTCCATCTCTCCAATTGTCTAATTTCCCAATTTCTTAATCCTGTTCATCCTCAAATTCTGTAAATCCTGATTATTTTGGTTATTTGGTACGTTACTCTGATCGCTAACGCACCCTACAAGATCGGGCTGCAAGATTGGATGATCTCACTTGACCAAGTTAGTGTGGTGTCTCGACTCGCCCACCCACTCGCTTGATCATTTCTTGGCAGGGATCGCAGACGTAGGAACTACCAGACGGTTTGAGAGCACCTACTACAGCTTTGCTCCATCTCTCACCACGGGCACCTATTCCAGACAAGAAAGCACCTATATTTTCCTCAGCATGTGGTGCACCTTTCATTCCCTTGGCGATTTCTGGAGCCACGTTGATCCCCCACTCCTCAAGCTGTTTGAGTTGTGCCGCATTAAGCCCCTTTGAACCTGAGTTAATCCCAGCAACCAAGATTTGTTTGCCTTCCTTGGTGGTCGCTAACGCTATTTCAACCGTTGCTCCTTTCCCTTGTCCAAGACCTTTTATTTTGTTGGCGAGTTCAGTGAGACCGCCTTCACGTGCAATATTGTTAGAGACAATGCCCTGCGGTAGACGAAGTGTCTGAGGGACAGCCGTTGGTTTAGCAGGTGCTGGATCCACAGGATCTGATGGATTGGATTCAGCTTTGTTGGGTTCTGGCTTGGGGTCGGCATTTTTTGCTTCTTCGTCATTGTGGGCGACCATCAAGCTATGCGCTGCGTCGGCTCCGTGGATGGCAACCGATACCGCAGCGAGTTTCGGCAAGACTTGCGCCGCTGCTTGTGCCCTTTGACCACCAGAGGCGAGCGCCAGAGCGGCTCTAGGTCCTCCTGCAATAGGTCCTGAGGGATTGACGAAACCTAGTGTGATGTCCGCAGCTTTTGCTGCGGAGTTGGCAGTATCCTTCTCGACGTGAGCCGCCTGAAGTGTTGAAGAGATAGCAACTTCAGTTATGCTTGTTACATCTTTGCCAGTTTGCATTTGCCTCATGCCGGCCTCGTAATCGGATAATCCATGTGCCGCCACGAGCAAGCCAGCGGCTATGCCAACCCCTGTCTCCGCAGTGAGGGCAGCAAAAGCGACACCACCTACCGCTTGCGTAAGTCCGCCGACTGCTCTGGCCCCACCCCAGAACTTGGTCCAGTCTCTTCCCGTGGGGTCGTGAAAGATAATAGGATTGCACCGAACGTACTGGTATAGGTTGCTGAATTCAGGCTTGAAGAACGAGTCAACAGCTGTCCACTGCCCCAGCCAAGGCGCATAATACCGTGCCCCGTGATAAGTGAATCCCGTCTCCTCATCCCGCTCCTTCCCCGTATACCGATACCGCTTCGCCGCCGCTTTAATGCTCTTATCCACCGCCTGATAGGAGGTGTTGCCGTAGGGAGTGTATTCCTCATAGGAAATCACATTAGCTTTATCATCCAATTCGAGACAAGCCGAACCCAGATGGTTACCAAACTGAAACCGAATTAGTTGTGCAGGCGATTCATCATCGGGGTTAGTAATTGTCTTTGTTTCCACCAACGCAATCCGCTGCTTATTATCCATCCCATGCAACGTCTCACGCTCTAACTTAATGTCATTTCCATTGCTCTTAAATTCACGGTAAATCTCAAACCCACCCAGATAAATCCGCTCCTGCTTGCGAGTCCCATTTTGCCGCTCTGTCACCTTGCGAACCCGCTCACCAGTGGCATCGTAGACATAGAACGTCGTTTCCGGCACTGTATTGGGTGGCGGCGCATCATTCACCACCTGTCGCGCCGTCGCGCTCAACTCATCCTTGTAATCCCACTGCATCAGCGTCAGGTGGGGCATACTCGTCATATTGCCGTGGGCATCGTAGGTGTAGGGTTCCGTCCTTGCCCCCACCGTCGTACTGCTCAAGCGATTGCTCTGCTTGCCCGATTCAATCAAACTCGCTTCGTTATAGGCATAGGCACGAGTCCAATTCCCATTCGCCGCCTGATGGATTAACCGCTCAAAATTGCCCACCGCATCGTAGACGTATTGCTCCGTATAGTTCCGCATCGCCTGCCCATCACTGGGATGGGGCAGATTGACCCGAAACTCATCATCCCAACTGGTTTCTGGCTGCCCCGCCTGCCCGATATGCTCCCGCCCCGCTGCCGCAACTAGACGGTAGATCGGGTCGTAGGTATAGTCACCGTGGGGCAACACCACCTGATTGTTGAAAAAGATCGTCTGCTGAGCCTCATCCCGAATCCGGGTGATATTGCCCACCGGATCATAGGTATAGAACAAATCCTGCAAGACCGCCCCGCCCCGCGTGGTCTTCAGATGGGTCAACCGGAAGGTTTTTTCATCGTAGGTATAGGCAGTTTTTGCCCCATTCCCATATTCAATCAGGGTGCGCTGTCCCTTCGCGTCATGGTCAATGTTCGTCACCGCATGGAAATTCGCCGATGGTGGATCGAGCAACAACCTTGGCTCCGTCGCTTCCCCCAGCCACACATCCATCCGCTCCAATAAATTCGCCTCGTTGTAACCCGGACGGATCACATTCAGTTTCGTCTGCGGCTGGTTGCTGTGGGGTGCAACCAACTGAATCGGTCGATTCAGGGCATCATAGCGGCTACTGCTGCTAAAGACTTCCGTTTCTAAAGCAGGATTGCCCGCCCAATTGGGAATGGTTTTGTAATCCTGCACCAGTTGGCGCGTGCTGCTGAGCAAATTGCCCTTAAAGTCAAAGGCTCCATTCGTCGCCACACCCGCACTATCAAAATGCTGATAAATCCTGCCCCGATGGTTTTGGGCATCCCCCTGCCCTTCCCCATACACCGTCTTTTCCGCCAGAATTTCCGGATCGCTGCCCGTTTTGACAAACATCTGCGTCGGACGCTGCAAGGCATCATAGGTCGTGCGGAGCACATGGTTGCGGCTATCCCACATCCGCATCGGCTTACCCGCCACATTGTTCAGCATCCAGCGCTGTCCCGCTTCCATACTGGCTTGGTGAAGCCGATGCCCCAGCAAGTCATAGTCATAGCGCATCACAATCCGGTCTTTGGCATCCGTGACCGATCGCTGATTCCCCTCAATATCCAACTCCACGCGGGTCGCATATTTCTGGTCATTGCCACTGGCATCCTTGCCATTATCTGCAATGGTCAAAAAGGTGCGCCCCAGGGTATCAAAGTGGGCAACGGTGGGCGTATTGGCGTGTTTCGCCGCCTTCTCCGCCGCGCTTTTCTCCTCCGTCCCCAATGCCCCACCGATCCGCTGTTGATACCAGGTGGGCAAATAATCGGCATCCGGCAACCGCGTCAGAAATTCACTCACATCGGCATCGGTTTTGGGATCAAACGTCACCGTGTCATTCACATCAAAGGTCTGCTGCTGCCACGGGTCGAAGACCACCTTCTCCCAGGTCTGGTTGGGATGCAGCGTCGCCACCACCCGTTCCACCGGATCGTAAAACAGCGTACTGCTCACGCCCCACTGTTCGATGCCAAAGTGATGGGTGGGGCTAAAAAACGGTTCGTATTGCCGGACGGGTTTGCCCTTATTGTTATAAACCTTCGCTCCCGTCCCCACCCAGCGCGGATCGAGTCTGGGCGAGTTTGCCACCGCCGGATCGCGAGGACCTGGTTCCGCCTGCACCTTCGTCTGTGCCTCGCGCCCAAAGCCATCGGAATAGACAAAACTCAGTTGCACCTTGGTTTGTCCACCCGCTAAATCGCTGACATGGGTTTCACGGGCGATCGCCGCAGCACAAACCGGAACACGCTCCAGGTCGTAAATAGTCCGCGTTGTTGCCGTGCCTAAATGTTGCGTAGCCAGCGAACGGGGATTATCAGCCTCAAAAAATGCCTTAATTTCAGCCTGAGTCAAATCGGCGTTGAAATTGGCAAAGGCATCCCCGATCGTCTCCGTTGCCTTACCCATGACGGCAGTGCCCACAACCATCCCCAGCGCATCAAATCGCGCCTGCGATCGATTGCCATTCGGGTCAGTAATTTGTTCCGGTTGCAGGGTACGGTAATTGTTCTGAATGGCGATCGTATTGTTGAGCGGATCGACTGTCTGAATAACGGTTAAGTGATAGCGATCGTAGGTACTGGTATAGAGATTGCCAAACGGATCTTTAATTTGAACGGGCAAGTAGAATTGAGCCGGGTCAAACCCCTGCCGACCCGACGAAATCCACCAACCCCCATCCTGCTGCACATATTTCCCTTCGGCACCCAACAATGTGTTTAGATCGGTAATCTTGCTGCCGTAAACCTGAGTCAGTAAACCGGGCGTAAATGCCAGTTTGAAACTCTCACAGGGCAACGCCAGAGCATCAATTTGTCCCAGCGGTAAGGGCGTGGGATCGGTCGCACTCGCCTCGCTATCCTTGCGGTAGAGCGTTCTGACTCGCTCTATTAACCGTTTTTGTGGACTGGTGTTTGTCGGAGTCGTCTCATAGGGAATTTCGGGCGCGATCGCGTGCCCCACCACCGAGCCATCAGCAGCCTTTTGATAGAAGTCAACCAGAGTAAAGTATTTCCCGGTTGAAGCTGGAACACCCGTAAGCTCATAAGTGCGAGTTTCGATCGGCACCCCAATCCGATACCAATCGGGATCACTCGGTTTGTCATTAGGCTTGTTCGTGACCTGATTTTCGGTATAGGTAATAAAGGTTTTGGCTTGTTCTGGATAAGCAGGCTTACGACGAGGATAGGCGATCGCTACACTCTTCAACCCATTGCCAAACTCATCCACCTCTAGCGTCATCGCATGAGTCACACGCGGGTCAAAAAGCTTGCGTTTCTTCTGGGGATCAGGTTCTGGATCGGTTGGATCGAGGATGAAACTCCGCTCGTAGTGATAGTCAATGGTTTCGCGATCGTGGGCAAAGAACACCGCATGACGGTTCGTTTGCAGTGCCTGCTCCAACCGAATCTCGTAATTCCGCTCCGACACACTGTAGGGATGGGGCTGTTTGTCTGAACCATCCAGGGCATAAATTTCTAGCCGGAGGATGCGACCCTTGAGCGATCTCGCCGCTTCCCGTTCTTCGTCCGCCGTTAAACCAGCAGGCAGAATCGTATCGGGCAACAGTGAAGCGGCAAATGCCTGGTTTGTCTCGTTTGGCTCCCGATAATACTCATGCTCGAAATGAGTAGAAATCTTCTCCCGATTCACATACGCTCCCGTATGAAACCAGGTTTTCGTCAGCACCGGGGGCACAAACGAAGCTGCATCCAGATTGGTACTGTCCGATGTGGTGTCACCAAGCTGAATCGTGCCAATCTCCTCCGTATCCCACTGATCCACCCGCCCAAAACCGCGAAACTCCCGCTCCACCCCATCAAAATAGCCGTGATGGTAGGCATAGCGCGTGACAAAGCGGTTACCAGAGATGCGATCGTAGGTCTCCACCCGTTCCACCACATGCACCGGAAACGGCAGTTTCGTAATCCAGGGCGTATCCGCCAGCTTATCTTGCAGATAGAACTTGCTGGAAGACGCATACTCAACCACCGTTTCTGCACCCATGTTGTTCACGGTCTTGATCAGCAAATGGGGCTTTTGCCCGCCCATCAGGTCGATATACCGCATCACCCGGCGAGCATTACCGGGCAAGGGAGAAGACCACACCAGACAGGCAGTGCCATTACTCAGCAGGTCAAAGGCTGTTGTCGATGCCAAACTGTCGATCGCCGGGAAATAGCTCAACGTCCGCTTTGCCGCCCAACCATTCCCCGACTGATTAAAGTAAACCTGCACCCCTCCTCCACTCAGGTACAGAATATCCGTCGTCCCCGACCCATCAATATCTGCCAACTGGATGCGCCGCTGGTCAAAGATGTCAGGGCGATCGAACCAGGGGGCATCATCCATCGTCACCTTTGCCCCAAACCGCCCATACCCCAGATTGGGCCAGTAACACACCTCCCCATTCCGTATCCGCACAATATCTGTCAGCCCATCCCCTGACATATCTGCCATGTGAATGGATTGGGTACTATCCGCAAAAATGATTCGTGGTCCCTTCTCCTCATCCCAGGGCTGAACCACCCGCTCCGCCGCATCAAACCCATCCTCTGCCAGGGAGGGATACCAGACAAAGCAGTTATCCTCGCTAATCAGGATGTCGCTGTGCCCATCCCCATTCAGGTCAATAAACTTCAGATTCGGGTTATCCCAATCCACCACAGGCAACGACTTAAAAGCAACAAATGACTCCCAGCCTTGATCCAGAGTCCGTTCATAAAATCCTGGCACCGCCCCTCTGAACGTCACCACATCGGGCTGCCCATCCCCTGCCAAATCCAAAAACTGAGCACCGTTCGCCAAACCACTCCCAGGCTTACTGGCAACCAATTCAAGCGGGGCAAACTGTGCCTCAATATGCTGCTTGCCATTGTCCTGAACGGCATTGATCGGGCTGAGATTGCGTTTGTAAAACCATCCGTTCCCCTGCTCGGTCAGAATCCCCGATAAGCCTTCCCCATCCAGATCCACCCACTGATAGCGCGCACCATCCAATCCTTGAGGTAAATTCTCCAGACTGGCGTGATCGACATCTCGCACCGTCTCATCAATCTTGGCTTCGCTATAGGTAAATTCTAACGGTGGCAGCGATTTCTTGATATAACCACCCCCACTACGTTTGTAGCCCGTCTGCGTTGCCGACAGCAGGAACGAATAGATGGGATTGCGAACATCGGTTGGATTTTGTTCGTAGGAATAGTTAAAGTCCGTCGATCGCACCAAACAGTTCTTCCCAACTTCAATCCCATCAGCTTCTTTTTCACCAGAGAAATAATGGAACATCAACACCCGCTGGCATAGGCGATAAGTCCGTACTTCAAAGCCCGATCGATAAGAGGAGAATGGATCGTTTCGGAGAGTCGCTGTAGTCCATTCCTTTGGCTCTTGGGGGATGGGGTTCAAGAGATCGTGTTCCCCGTAATCAAACACCACCTCGAACAACCAATCCTGGCGCACACTCAGATCCTCATTAGCTTTTCGCGGCGTTGAGTTCCCATAGTAAATATGTTTTAGATAGCGATTACTCGATCGACTCTTGGAAGTGCGATTACTTTCGTGTGCTTGGGATCGATCGATCCCAACTGAGTTCTCTTTATCCTCCGATCGATAGCGATAATAAATCGCATTTCCCTTGTCGTCATAGCTTTCACAGATAAGCCAGCTAAATACATGGGTGGGGTGTTCGGGATCGACAATGCGACTTTCTTCTGTCTGTCCATACAGCGTTGTAATGTTGTCTTTAGAGATCGATCTCCAAAACGTTTCTTTCGGGTCAGCCTGGTTAGTCCAGCGTTCGATGCGGGCAAACAACCCTTCAATCCGAGGACGGTAGCGTTGAAGGGAGTAGGTTTTACCACCCACCGTGCGCGGATCTATTTTTTCAGGCTCCCACTTCCCCTGGTTGTTCTGAACCAGAATCGGCACCAGATCTTCCGCACCTGAAAGAATAAACACATCAGAATCCTCACCATCCCAGTAGCGCGGCAAGCCTTTGTCTGTCTTGCGGGTAATCGACGGTAACGACAGATTCCAGCCCAGCCCAAAGATCCCATTCCCCGCCCCCGAATCGTAGGAGAGCGATAACTGGGGACCAAAACCCGAACGCCCAGGACTGGTGGCGATCGGGACAGACATTGAGCCAGTTCCCGTTACCGGATTAGCCGCGAACTTTTCCCCCATGCCCTTAATTGCACCACCGCCTTTAGGTAAGGACACACTAGGAGGCGACGCAAAATAGCTTGGGTCAGACTCTTGAGTTTGTTTACTGTTGGCTTGAGCGGGGCGATCGAACATGGTCTACTTCCCTAATAAAGATGGGGCTGTCTTTTCAGGAACCGGACACGATACAAGTTTCTGACAAACTAGAAAAGATGGGATAGTACCCACCCAGGTACTTTTTTGGGTAAGGCACAGACCAAAATCCTACGAGGGGCATCAGGGAACCTCAACTTTTGTATTGAATATTGACATTTTGGAGATGAGGGTTCTCAAGGCAGTGCCACAACCTGTAACTCAAGCCGTAGAATGGGGCGCGAGATAAGCGGAACTCCGACTTGAACGATGCGGAAGCATCGGACGACCAAGGAGTGAAGTGCAACGGAATCCGAAGGATTCTGCTTCATCGAGTAGTTGGGCAGATTGCGAGCTGAAGATTGGAGGTATAACAAACTCGATGAAGTTTCGCGCCCCATTGGGCGAGCAGGCGAGCCCAGCGAGAGATCGCCCAACGACCTCAAACTCAGCGACTGCGGAGTGCGGCGCGGCACCTGCATGGTGGGTGGAAGCAGGTGCTGTGATGCACGGAGCGGTTCGCTGCAGCGCATGGTTAGGCCATTTTGGGGACATATCGATTGTGTAGTTGAGCAAACAAGCTGAAGGTAGGCCACAGTTCTTCGGGGATGCGCTCAAGCTCCTCGTCCGTGAAATGCCAGTGCGAGCCTTCGTGTATGAAAGTGTTCCGTTTGGTGTTGATGGTGAGGAAGAAATTGAAGTGTTGAGTGTAATCAAGCTCCGCGGGCTTGGTGAGTTCAGCCAAAGCGAAGTTCCACTTCTCGGAGGTTAAGGCGGGAAGCAACCGCTCACGCTTGTCGCGGGAATAACGGTAGTCCTGCAAGAGCCTCTCGCGTAGCGGCTCCTCTAGCTGCTTCGCTCGCATGACGTTCTGGCACAGTTCAGTGGTCAACGCATCCCATAGCGTACAGAACAGCAGAGGAATGACGATGCGAGTGTCTGTCTTGTTGGTGTAAACGTGGTCGGCAATTCCGTCCGGGTCAGGCGGGGGATTGGCGTGTCGGAGGAAGTAAAAGTCCTGGATGGAGTTTACGAGAACAAGAGCGTTGAGGCCGAAGTGGACGCGCTGGGCTCGAATCGTTTTGCCGCAATGCTTACAGGGGGTTCCGCAGATCTGTAGAATGGGAACTCTGTAAACGCGGTCGCAGCTCTGACAAATGTAGAAGTCCGCGATAAGCGTGCTCCACGGCTGGGATTGGACTTCCGAAATGTTCACGGCGTTGCTAGTGGCCTAACGGCTGAATTCAGCGGCGGCAGACAACCTCGAACTCTCAATAAATGTCTTTCGTCCGTCCGCTGCCACGCAGTGTTATGCCGCAATTATTTAGCAACACTTTAAACTTTAAAATCCCTGAATTTTCCAGGTTCTATGTTAAATAATTTGATTTAGGTTAGTCATCCAATTACAATTGCTGCGGCTACAGGCGAGAAAGATTTGACCTGTAGCACCATTTTGTAGCCCTTGCAGGGCAGCACCACAGGCTTCACAGGTACGTCCCATAAACTGAGCGTACTGGGTTGCATCTTGCCGATTCATGTTGCGACCCTGCTGTAAATGAGTTACACAGCTAATTCGAGGACGTGAATTTGTGTTCTGGGCAGGTTGAGGCCAAAGAGGTTGTGTACACATTTCACAGGAACCGAAGGGAGCTTGATTGTTTTGCAGTCTTTGTGCCACACTTCCTCCGCTATCAGCAGGCAACAGTTGAAGGAAGGTGTACAGGAGATTGACTGTGTTAGGAAGGGCGATTCTGAAAACCGGACTTTGACCGCTGGGATTGGTGTAGACCCAAAGAATTTGTTGGTCAACGCCGACAATGCCCATGTTGCTGAAGGAGTCAGAGCGCCAAATTCGAGTGTTAGGCAAACTGGTAACACTTGAAGCGATGTCTGAACCACGGGCAATTACATTTGTACCAGGTCGTAAGGATGCTAGGGAGAAGTGTTGAGCAGACTTAAGTTGTGTGGTCCAGTCCATTGCAACAGCGTGTTGGGCAGCCGCGAGATCCGATTGAAGAGCCTGCCGAGCTTCACCTGGATTTGGATAAACCGTGATACCAGGGAGGCTGAATTGCCAAACGGTGGAGTTGGCTGTATCGTTAAAGGTTAAAGGCAAAACTTGAGAACTACTGCGAAGGCGATCGCTAAATTTACGGAAGATATGAAATGAATCAAGTTGTTGCCGCACGTAAGCATCATTAAATAGCCCAACAAATTTGCCTTGAGCACGACTAACAGCAACGTTTGCAAGCCGAGATGCTGTACTTTGCATCGTACCCTGTAGCAACACTCCTACTTTTCTTTGAGGCGTACTATCAACTGCGTCAAAAACGATGAGATGTTGTTCAGAACCCTGAAAGCGATGAACGGTAGAGGCTTTTACTGCTTCCAGGTGTGTTTCTCTCAGAATGCGGTGAATTAAGCGTGACTGTGCTTTGTAGGGTGTAATAATGCCAATGCTTTCGGTTCCTGCCTGTTTTGACTTATATGCAATATCTGCGGCTATGAGGGCAGAAATGAGGTTGAAGCGGCTATGAGACTCCTGATCACTAAAACAGAAGGCAGAGGTACGGCTCAGATCATAGAAGATGAGGGATTGGCCCGGGTTTGGTTGGGCATCGACAATCGGTTGCGTTCGCGCTTGTACTCCTTCTCCATCCTGAAGTTGATTGTTATAAAACAGACGATTTGGGATGGCTGAAATGGAGGGATGCATCCGGTACTGGGTTTGTAGCAGCACCATGCGATCGTCCTGTTGGTTTCGGTTGACGCGATCGATAATGCCTGCTTTGTCAAAAATGTCGCGTTGTAGCCAGGTTTGAGCATTATCTGTATCTGCTTGAGAGATAGGACCGAGTTGGCGAAAGTCACCAAAGATGGCAATTCGTCGCTTCGCCAGTGTTGCAGCATAGACACAGTGAGGGATATAAGCCATGCTGGCTTCGTCGATGATGACTGCATCGAATTGGCGTTCGTAAATTTCCTGGGCGATCGCTGCTTTTGAGAGGGTGCAACCAACAACCATTGCTTTTCGGACTAGCTCAGATTCTTTCTGGCGTAACTGCTGTTTTAGAGGTTGCAGTTCCTCTCGAATCTTGGCGATGCGCTCTTGTAAAGTAGACTTCTGCTGAGTGGTTAAACCAGAGGCACGAGACTGCTGAGTTAACCGTTTCCTTTCTCGCTCAAGCCACTCAATTTTTTCAATCAGTGGAGCGTTTTGCCTTTTAGCGATGCCCCGAACATTAATTAAGGGATAGTCATCGTAGGTACCGGGGGTGGCAATACCAAAGCGGAGGATGAAGCCTTCGTTGTAGTAGCTAGATTTACAGAGGTACTTGGCGAGGCTTTTCATTGCAGTATCAACTGCTGTATTGCTGTGGGCAAGTACCAGGACTGATTCCCCTGCATGGACAAGAGAAGCAACCGTAAGCCCAAGAGTGCTGGTTTTTCCGGTTCCGGGAGGTCCCCAAATGAAGCTCACCGGATGCTGGAGGACGTGGGTGATCGCCTCTGCCTGATAGGGGTTGTAGTTGAGGGATTGTTGGATTTGAGTTTCGATACGGGCGCGAAAATCATCAAAGTGGCTATTGTTTGTTGGGTGAGAGGTTGCTGAATCTCTCAGCAGATTCAGAGCTAGCTGGCGGTTTGCGGTTTGGCTAGCCGTGGCGGTGTCGAGCCGTTTCTGCAACTCCTGAAGGAGAAACCAGGGTTCAGTGGCCATCTTGACTGATGGGACTTGCTCACCGATGTTTCTCTCAATGGCAATGAGGAGATCGAAGCCCTCAATCGACAGCAGAATTCCCGGATATCGTTGCCTTTGATGAACCAGATCAACTGGGGTGTCATCGGGGAAGCGAATTTCAGTGTCAGTGGTAAAGGAATAGAGGTGCTTGCCACTACGCTTACCGAGATGGCGACCGTCGGTAATTGTGGTAGTCTGCCCACCTAGCTTTCGTAGGGATTTGATTTCGTCACCGAGAGCCTGACGGAATTGCTTTTGATATTGGGTAAAAGGTGAAGGGTTAGGTGAAGAGTGGACAGAGTTCATGATTGGCGACAGGGACTGTAAATTAGTTTGTGTCAAAGGTCAAAACAGGATCTAATGAACAAACATACAGAGGCATGACCTTCGCAGTCACCGGACGCAGATAACCTTTTCAACTTAACCGACCAGACGGCAACGTTCCGGTTCAGAGCGTTTGTTTAGATGGCGAGAAACTGCACTAGGTTTTTTAAGTAGTGCCATTTTTTTGCTTTCTCCTCACGTAAACTGCCTTATTTTTTCGCTGAATCTCAAATAAGTCAATATCCTCAAACAAACCACTCAACTTTGCATATCCGTAGTTGCATGGGTCACATGATTCCTTGCTAAGGACTCCATTTTTGCGATCGCTCCCTCAACTTCTCTGCCGTCTTTTGGTCGGTTTTTGCCGCCAATTTGCCGCAATACTGCCGCCACTGCTCAATCCTGGAATCCTGACTGCTCCAGCGTTCGCCTGGGGAGTCCACAATCCGCCGCAAGTTGCCGCAACCAAATCTTGGGTCCCCGCACGTAGAGATCGCTGGTCTTCTGGTCGGTTTTAACCTCCACCGCACCAAGGAAATCCCGCCGTCGTTTTTACCCAGTTGCGATTCTGAAACGGTTACGGGGACTGAGGTTTAGCGATTCTGTATACAATTGTATATTCCCAGAAGTTGCTACGTGCCATGGTTTTTTATCTGCCTGACAATGCAGATGGCTCCGCAGCAATTCCATTATGGGGTTTTCGCCCCCGACCCACGGAATGAGAGTCCTTTTGGTAAAGTCAGCAGCCCCCTGATGCAGAGAGACTTCAAAAGCGAGATCGCCGCCGGACGGCAATTCAGAGCGGCTTTTGACGAGATCATTTATCAGCCCGCCGTCAGTGCGAAAGCGCCGCCATATTACAAGAGCGGTTAGCGGCGCTCACTCCGCGCTGAAAGTCTCTAGCCGGGTTGGTGATGATCAAGGCGATCTGCAATCCAGAGCTTGATCAGTGATTGCCGAGTCACGCCCAAGCGGTTGGCTTCTTTATCA
Source organism: Neosynechococcus sphagnicola sy1 (assembly GCF_000775285.1). Lineage (NCBI taxonomy): Bacteria > Bacillati > Cyanobacteriota > Cyanophyceae > Neosynechococcales > Neosynechococcaceae > Neosynechococcus > Neosynechococcus sphagnicola. The sequence goes on from NZ_JJML01000014.1 coordinate 14,779, forward strand.
AGAGATTGCACCATCCAGTCGGGAAAATCGACATTCACCCGCTTCGCCTGTAAACCCGGACGGGTTGCTTGCTTAAGATCGAGGTAGGCAGTTATATCTTCGCCTGCCTCAAAACGCTTGTCGAAATCAGATGCTTTCATAAAGGGCTACCTCCTCGATTCTGAACCGTCTGACCGAGATCAGGCGGACATCGGCTTGACGATAGGTGACGACTGCCGACCAGTGTTTATCGGCAATCATGCCGATGATCAGAAAGCGCGGCTCGTCTGTGGTTCGGGCCGGAATTTCCAGCCGTAGCGGATCGTCCCAGAGGGCTTGCGCCTCATCAAAGGAAATCCCATGCTTGGTTTTATTTCCGGCGCTCTTAGCCGGTTCATACTCAAAAGCCATGACCCCTGACATTAATGGTATAAAAAAGCAACAAAAAATATACTATCAATTAACACTAACCAGCACCTTCTGATGCCAAAAATGCTTGTCAACGGATGTTGACATCGCTGGTCTTCTCTGCTGTCTTTTGGTCGGTTTTTACCGCCACTTTACCGACATAATTCCGCCACTGCTCAAGCCAGGAATCCTTACTGATCAAACGTTCCAGCGTTTGCTGGGGGATTCCACAAATGCCGCCAGATCCGCCATCGCAATCTTGGGTGAACGGACGTACAGCTTTCAATTACTTGCAGATCGCTCCGCAAACAAATGCCGTCGCCCATATTCCAGCAGGCATAATGCATCAGCAATTCCATCGTGTGGTTTGCGACATCGAGGCAAAACCAGAGCCACGTTTGGAAAGGCTCGACGACAATAGGAGATCGCCGCATCCTTATCTTTAGTCGTACCTTGCAGAACTACCCGTTTCCAGGTCTGAGGAGGGACAAGTTCAGTCCGAATGCCCAGGACTACCAAGATGCCCAAAATTGAGCCATACCCAGTTCCAAATTTGAAGGTGCTGCTCACCCCTTGACCCGGCATAGAATGAACCTTCTCCAGAACCGCTAGTGATGGGTTAGCACTTCGGATCAGTTGCGCGATCGCTCCCAGAACGAGTTCCTTGCCAGCTAGGGGCCTGGGATGAGCGGTCAATGTTCCTGAATGAAGGATGGAGATCGCGCCACTTAAACCAGGGTCTATGGCGATGAGGGCAGGTGATTGAGTCAATGATGTTTCCTCCTGTGGTCTAGTCCCTGCCATGTATCTGCCTTTTCTGGCAGCTGCGGCAAACCAGCGATCGCCTCAATCAGCCGGTGACACTGGCGTTTCAGGTCGTCTCGCTGATTGCCAGGGTTGCTGCTGTAGGTGCCCGGTGTTTCAGTCATGCCTCACCTCTCAGAAAATCCAGTCTGCAAGTGGCTTCATGTCCTTCCGGACAAAGCAGCCAGGCTCGGTCTGTCCATTCCTGGCTGTAACCCAGGAATTTATACCCTGGTCTCCAGCGCTGGATATGGGGGAAATACACTTCAACTCTCTGACCCGCGTGGTAATCGGGCACAGTAGCCGCTGGAAATTGCCAATGAATCACCGCACTCCAAGGCACCCGCTTCAAGCCGATGGGTGTTTGCAGCACCACACGTTCGCCCTCGACTTGTTTGACTGGGTAGCCCACTCCAGACCGACCAAATGCGATTGCGCCCACGGGGGGATTAGAAATCGCTAGCATCGACGACCTCCTGTGGATTCAGATTGATTTGTGATGGGGAGTCATCAGATAAAGTGCTGTTTTTGATGTCCATAATGTCCGCAATGTCCGAAGTCGGCTGAAACCCTTTCCCTGCATGGGTTTCTTTTTCGGACGTTTGTCGGACATCAAATCGTTTTTCGGACGTTTCATGTCCATGATGTCCGACCTGATGTCCGAAGCTAGAACCTTTACAGAATGGGAGTTCTGGGGTTTCGTCGGACGTTTCGGACGTTTCGGACATTATTTTTGGGTGTTTATCTGGTCGAGGGCGATCTGGTGGGGAGGATAATCGCTCAATTGTCCAAACTCGTTCGCGGCTCCGGTCAGAACGACGGTATTGATCAATTTCCACCCCCACCGCCGCCAGATCGGATTTGATTGACCCACTCAACGCCCGTCCCAGGGTTCTAGCGGTGAGTTTTTGCACCTTGGTTTCGGTCGCTTGCTCCTTAATAGCGGTGAGCAGTGCGCTGGCAGAACCCTGCCAGGGATTGCTACTCTCAAGCACCGCTAGAATCGCCGCTGCCAAGGGGTTGGCCTCCACCGCAGCTTCTTGAGCCGCCTGGATATTCCCCGTATAGGCACGGAGAAACGCCCCAGGTTGTAGCCCTAGGGCGGGTTCGGCAGCAATACAGAATTTGGCAAAGCTGGCCATTCTCGGTAATCGCTCCGGTTTGATTTCAGGCAAACGCCGCAACGCCATACTGAGGGCATCCAGCAAACCACCCAGGATTGAAGGAGCCAGGGTTTGGAGTTTTGCCTCTAACTGTTCGTCGCTGAGGCGATCACCCTCCTCAATGGCATTGAGACTGACCAAAATACAGCGGTCGAGCAAGTCCGAGCGACTGGGCACCAGGTCAACCGCCGTCAAAATTTGTGGGCGTGTGTACTCCACCCAGGTTTCATCTAAATCACTGTGCAGGGTGCGATGGCTGAAACCCGCCCCGGTTGATGCACAGCAGAGCGTATCCTGTTGTTCCGTGGAGAGGCTGGTCAGGTTGTCGTAGGCCATCAACCAGCGATTGTTAGCAGCAACCGCAGTAGATCGGCGATCTCCCACCAATGGCAAAAGTGGCGCTTTTCCGGGGTCGATCAACCGTTTCAGGATTTTGGCAGCGGTAGATTTACCCGAACCTTTGGGACTGCTTAGGGTCAGAATGGGCTTGCTACCTGTTGGCATCAGGGAGTAAGCGGCAAATCCTACCAGTAAAGGCCAGGTTTGGGTATCGACACAAATTAACTCTCCTAAGTCCCCGATTTTTCCGCCCCTTATGGTCGTGGGTTCGGGTAGGGGTAATTGTCCGTCGTTGCGGATAAACCGGACGGGGCAGTTCGCTGACTCAATGAGCTGCCAGCCTGCGGGAGTGACCTCTAACACCCTCCAGGTTGCATCACTCAGATCTATATAAATGTTGCCCCCAAACTCGCCGGTTCTCAGCCAGGTTTGCCGCTCCGTACTATCGAAGGTGGCCTGAGCCTCCAGGACACCCAGGCAGGATTGCAGGGCCTCGGAGTTGGGTGATTTTTCGTGAAGGCGGTAAAGCTCTCGTCCTAGCCAGGTTTTGAACTGTTTTTTTCGGAGAGGGTAGGTATGGCGGATACCTTCGATCGTCAGGTCAACGTAGGGTTGATTGGCGGTGTCGTGCCAGTAGTCGCACTCCGGGCCAGTGGCGATTGCCATCAACAGGTCAAAGGCGCTCTTTCGCTCCACCGCCTTTTTATTTTCTTCTTCCAGAGGAGATTGATTGCCCGATTTAGGGGACTCTTCTGGTCGTGGTGGCGGGGGCTGACCTGACTCGACTGCTGACAGGATGAGATCGCGAACCTGGTCATCACTCAACCCCTGCAACTGCATCTCAGTGCACCAGTCTTTAACATCCAGACCGCCCCCAGCGGGTAGCCAATCTGGTTCCCACCAGATCGAGTCAGACCACGGCTTAAATAGACCAGCCATCGGGTAGGCTTGCAGAATCCGCTCAGCCTTTTGAATCCCTGGCCTGTCACGATCGGGAACAATGACCAGGCGGTTTTCAAACCCTTCAAACCACTGGCTATCACGGCTTGGCTTGAATCCGTTGGCAAAAGCCACCGCTGGTAGTCCCAAGCTCCACAGCACATCGGCTTTGGGTGGCCCTTCCACAATGAAGCAGTGTTCAGCCCCGGCTTTCAGAGCGTCCACAGCTTCGGAGTAGCGATAGGGTAAAAGCCGAGCTGTGTCTACCCCTTTGGGTTCCATCCACTGTTTCTTGCCGCCACCAGACTGATAAACCCTGACCTCCTCAACCAGAACCTTTCCCTGGCGATCGCAGAACGGATATCGAAACTCCTGCCCGACGGGCCGCTCTTTCTGCCAATCCTCGGACTTTGCGATCCACTTTCCCCAGTTCTGGGTTGGGTCTGTCCCAAGCCAAATAAACCCGTTTAGATTCTCTTTGGGTTGCCGCCCGTTGATTTTAGAGTGGCAGAGGACAAAGTTGCCATTCTCGGAGATCCGACAATCACTGTCTTTGGTGCGATTGCAGACGGGGCAGGGATTGCGTTTACTGGAGGGGGTGAATTTCTGGCGATGCTCGGAGTGCGGTCTTTGACCATCGCTCATTGGGACACCCCCTCAAACTCGGTTTGGCAGTACCAGATCCAACGATCAATCTGTAAACTGACAGAACGGCTCCACTCCACTTCCAGAAATCGTTCTAGCCAATCTGGGCTAGGGGGTTGGGGTGCTATTGGTATTGTTTGCACTTAAAATATCCTTAGAGGATGTTTTAAAAGTCTTTCAGGGTGTGTTTCACCACCCTAGCTACCTAGAAGCTAATACGAGAGAATCAGGGTTACAGGGTTTGCGATCGCGCCTCTGAGTTGTATTTGAGGCTAAAGCCTACCCTTTTAAAACATCCTCTTAGCGGTTTGCCCCGCCGGTAGTTAGAAAAATCAGCCCACCTTTCGCAGGGGTGGGTTTTTGCCGTTTAACGGCTCTCGGGCAGGGTTGCCAGGTATTCCTCTAAAAGCCGCTGGTGTTCAGGGCGATCGCCGTGCAAAAGGTAATCTTGCACGAGCAACCAATTCCAAAAGATTTTCCGCCCGCCGGGGAACTGCCACCAGTAAAGGGGGCTAGGCAGTTTTCGCTGGAGTTCGACGCGCTGGCTTTTGAGGATATTGAGGCGTGCCTCTAGCGTCGCGCTTCCAATAAACGGAAATTCGCGCAGAATGAGTTTTTTTGCCATTATTAGGGAAACCTCCAATTAATTAATTCGATTGGTTGGTTGGGGCGTAGGCCGACCGTTGGGACTTTGGCGAGACTTTGGCGGTCGGCTTTCGCGTTGGTTGGGGACTTAGCGGGCTTTTGGGTATATCCAAACATTAATCCTTGAAATTGAGTTTGTGGGGCAGGAGTGATTAGGGACGTAAACCATTGCATAGCAAGGGTTTGAGGTCGATTTTTAGGACTTTTGGCGGCGAAAACTTTTGCAAAATCCACGTTGGGTCTGGAAGTAATCGCATCTCCTCATCGCAGCTTTCGCCGCTCACCCTGGACAAACTCCTCGCCTGGGATCGACTTAGCCAGTCGCGCCAAACCCCTGCTCCGATCCTTGAGCCGAAGCTCGTATTCACCAACCACTCGCTTAATTGCTGAATTGCCCCTGAGACGCTTTTTGACCGCCTGATGACAGAAGGTCAAGAACTCCATCGGCTTGCTCCGTTTCATAACACCCTGGGCGTAGTCGAACGTATTCCTCTCCCGACCTTCTTCCCGCTTCGATGTTAGATAGTTAGGCGCTGGCCGTTCTTTCTTGTTGTGCCGAGAGCCCTTGGCATTAGAAGTTAAGATCCGCAGAATCTGGGCAGATTGGTACGTCGAAACCTGTCCCCCCGATATTGCGCTATGGAGCATAACTTCGCTTTCTCCTTCGAGAATCAAGCGCAGAGCTTCCCCCGGCGAAGTGGGAAAGCCCTGAAATGGAAACGTTGCATCCGTTTTTTCAGCTTCAGCCTTGATTTCTCTCCATCCCCGCCAGAGAAGGTTGCATAGGGCAAGGTAGTACTCGAACTCCAGATCCATCAACCTTTTTATTTCCAGATCCATCAACCTTTTTATTTCTGGATCGTTGAACTCTGGAGGCTCGGAAATTGAAAAATAGGATTTAAACATCCAAAGCAGATCATGGAAGTGCTCCTTGACCCGTTGGCAACGCTGTTTTTGATCGGTGGTGCTGCATTGCATGACCAGACGGAGGGGAGGTTGCCAATCTAGTGCGGTGCGGATTTCAGGGAATGCCGAAGTTGGAAGTTCGTTATTGTTTTTGGTCATCAATCAAAACTCCACAAATACTGATTTTTGCTCAATCACGCTGGCATAGCTTTGGTACAGCACCCTGGCATCATGACCCGTCTGCTCAGCCACCTGAACGTGATGCGCTCCATTTGCCAGCGCATGAGAAATCGCTGTATGCCTTGTAGAGTAAGGCTTGCGATACTCAATATTGCACCGCTCTAGGACTGACCGCCAAGCTCTGCGATTAAATAGGCGATCGTTGATCGAGCCACCTTTCGGAGCAGGAAATACCAAATCATCCGGCTTGGGACTGGCTGCAAGAAACCGCGATCGCAACATCTCCTGAACAGAACCACTCAGCAGAATCGTCCGGGCCTTGCCGGTCTTGGTGCACTTCCTCACTCCCCTGCTAACAGACTCACCAATCCAGCAAGTTTCAAAGGTGTCAGCAATATGCCGCCAGCGAAGCCCAAAAGCTTCACCTGGTCTGCATCCCACCCCAAACAAAAAATGCACAACGTCATGGTAGTGCTTGTAGTGGCGATCGCTCTTAAACCCTGCCAAGATTGCCCTCACCTCTACCACAGTGAAGGGCTTGGTCTTCTGCTGTGGCTGGGGTTTGATTTTGGCTATCTGGTCAGACCAGGGGTTGGATTCCGCAGCAAGATGATACTTACCCTTTGCCCAGTCCCAACAGGACTTGAGCATCCAGAGATATTCTTTGGCAGTGCGATTGCAGACCGATTCAAGCAACAGCGAAGTAAAGTTACCCGCTTTTGTAGAGGTCACCCGAGCAGCGGGAATATCCAGCGATCGCCGCACATGAGACAAGCACCCCCGGTATCGTTCTAGGGAACCCCGGCAAAGCGCCTTCTCTTCTTTCATCGCCTCGGTAAACCGCTCAAACAGTTCAGTGCAACTCATCTCTGTTGCATTCTTGCCCAGGGTTCGCGGCTTATACTTCAGCAGGCTTGGGTCAAAATAACCGGCTTGAATGTCTAATTCAATCTGGGCCGCCTTCTGTTTGGCTACAGCCCGCCCCGTGGCATTGTCGGGTACACCACAGCCCATCGTGTAACGCTTGCCCTGATAGAGCCAGCGCAGTCTTAGCCGTCCATTGTGGTCCTCAATGGTGCATTTCATCGGCTCACGCTCCCTGGAATGGAGAATTCTCCATCATTGACGACCAGGTGGAATCTATCGCAGCTAGGACAGCAATAAATCTCGATTTTGTTCTGAACGCAATCGGTGGTCGTGCCTCTGTATTGAATTTTTGGATATTCGCAGTTCGGGCAGGGTGAAGTTTTTCATAGCGGGGTAAATTCCGGGGTAAGTTTACAACCCCAGACACCCTAAAAAGCCTATGTTCGTTGTCAATAAGACAGCATAAAAGGCTCTCAGGAGATGTCTGGAAACTCCCAAAAGCCTTACCAATTAACGGTTCCCCAACCAATCGGGATGACAGGATTTGAACCTGCGACCCCCTCGTCCCGAACGAGGTGCGCTACCAAGCTGCGCTACATCCCGTTGTAGAGCAATCCTTACCTAGGGTAACATATCGTTTCTGTGTTCCCCGCCCCCTTAAAGCTTCTGAAACTGAGGCTGGCGGCAACGATATATCTGAGGAAACAATTCTAGGCAGGCAATCAAGGGTTGAGTCAAGGCAGCTTATAAGATTCTCAGAGGGGGCAACACCGATGCTTAACTTGTTCCAGGAGCACCATCATTTTTCCGTTTGTAGTCGTATTAGTTGCTTTCTGAGTCTGGCTAGGCCGGCCCATTGGGGAAGAATGCTAGTTTGCCGGCTACTGCTAGGGCAGCGCTGAGTGTCACCAATAGAATTCCCCAGACACGCCCATCCTGCGACTCTATTCTCTTTTCTATGGTGTCTAGTCGCTGGTTGACACCCTTGAACTGTTCCGTGGACTGAGCGATGAAAATATCCAATTTCTTGTCTAGGCCATCTATTTTCTTGTCCAGTCCTAGGATTAGGTCTCTAATCTCTGTGTCGGTGGCTTGGGTCATGTTCCTTACCTCTCTAGTGGGGTGTAGGGGAGCGAGGATCGCCGCCACGATGATGTTTCCATGCTAACCGGGAGATGCCTTGATAGCGGCTCCAGAGTAACTGAGTCCTCACCAGTCACGTATCTATGCCGCCAATCATCCCAACTGAGGCTGGCGGCAATGATATATCTGAGGAAACAATTCTAAGCAGGCAATCAACGGTTGAGTCAAGACAGCTTAGAAGATTCTCAGAGGGGGCAACACCGATGCTTGGTGATTGCCTAACCCGAGCTATGAATCATCTTCTGGAAATAATGCCAAGAATTGACTTTCACTGAGTTGGACAATCCCTAAAGCCTGAGCTTCAGTTAACTTGGAGCCTGCGTCCTCCCCGACGACTAGATAGTTAGTCTTGGCGCTGACTGAGCTGGTGACCTTCCCCCCTGCTTTTTGAATCAGCGCCTTGGCTTGATCTCGCTTGAGGGTGGGGAGTGTCCCCGTCAGCACAAAGGTTTTACCGGTCACCCCCGTCTGGATCACAGGCAGGTTCGCAGGTTCGGCTGAAGATGCCAACTTCAATCCCGCAGCTTCTAGGCGTTGCATCAAGGTCTGATTGGCTGGGATGCAAAACCATTCCGACACCGACTGGGCAATTTCGGGGCCAATCCCATACACCGCCGCGATCGCCGCTGGGGGGGCAGTAGCCAGCTGTTGCAGGCTAGGAAAGGCCTGGGTCAGGGTTTGGGCATTCACACTGCCAACATGACGAATCCCTAGACCATAGAGCACCCGTGACCAGGGTTGTTGTTTAGACGCTTGAATCGCTGCCACTAATTTCTGCGCCGATCGCTGCCCCATGCGGTCTAGGGTAGCCAGTTGCTCCATCGTCAAGTTATACAAATCTGCGACGGAACTGACAAGATTTTGGCTGACCAGTTGCAGCACCAGCTTCTCCCCTAAGCCCGTAATATCCAGGGCATCCCGACTGGCCCAATGCACCAGGGTTCCTCGGAGAATCGCAGGACAGGAACTGTTGAAACAGCGTGTGACCGCTTCTCCCGGGGGCTTAACCACGGGCTGTCCACATTCAGGGCAATGGGTGGGCAGGTGATAGCGTTGGGTTTCAGGTTGAGCGGCTGTCGGACGCAACTCATAGAGAACTCTGACCACTTCCGGAATAATCTCCCCGGCCTTCCGCACGATTACCGTATCGCCAATGCGGAGATCTAGTTCGGCAATGCGATCGCTGTTGTGGAGGGTTGCCCGTGCCACGGTGGTTCCGGCCAGATGCACGGGTTGAAATTCTGCGACGGGAGTCAGGGCACCCGTGCGCCCCACCTGAATCGTAATCTGCTGTACCCGAGTCGGGGCTTCTTCAGCGGGATATTTGAGGGCGATCGCCCATCGAGGGAATTTTTGTGTAAACCCCAATTCAGCTTGCAGGGCCAGGGAATTCAGCTTTGCCACCACCCCATCCGTCAGATATGGCAAGTTTAAGCGCTCTGTAGACCAGCGATCATAGTAGTCGAGAACCTCCTGTAACGTCTGGCAACAGCAGCGATGGGGATTCACCCGAAATCCCAGGGATTGCAGCCGTTCCAGGCCTGACCATTGGGAGGTCAAATCTGGAATCTCCCCTCCTTCCCTTGCCGGTAAATGCAAGGTGTAGGCAAAGAAGTCAAGACGGCGGCGCGCCACAATCTGGGCATCCAGCTGACGCAAGGTTCCGGCAGCAGCATTGCGGGGGTTGGCAAATAGGGCTTCTCCTGCTTGTTCTCGCTCCTGATTAATTTGTTGAAATACGTCTAAGGGCAGAAACGCTTCCCCCCGCACTTCCAGGCGGGAAGGGGGATGCTCTCCCTGGAGGCGCAGGGGAATGGCCCGGATGGTGCGGACATTCTGGGTAATCTCTTCCCCCATGGTGCCATCCCCTCTCGTGGCACCCCTCACCAGTAAGCCATTTTCGTAAGTCAGAGCTAGGGCTGAACCATCAATTTTAAGTTCACAGACATATTCAAAGGACGTGATATCAGGGCGCAGCCGTTGCCATCGTTCCTCCCAAGCCCGTAATTCTCCCTCATTAAAGGCGTTCTCGAGGCTGTAGAGGGGAATGTGGTGCTGGACGGAAACAAACTGGGTCGCAGGTCTAGCACCGACTCGTTGAGTGGGACTATCAGGGGTAATCAGGGTGGGATGCTGAGTTTCTAACCCCTGCAATTCCCGATAGAGTTGGTCATAGACCGCATCCTCCATCTGGGGGGCATCTAGCACGTAGTAGGCATAGCTTGCAGTTTGCAGCAGTTGCCGCAGTTCTACAATCCGTTGCGATGCATCTGCTGCTGCCAATACACTGAAGGATGGGTTGGTTGTCTGCCCTGTTATTTCCATCGCAGTTCCTTGTGTCAGTCAGACGGGGTTGAACTTACTGAACTCCAATGCTGTAACATGGCCTGGAGTTGTTGAAGTTTCAGCGGTTTGCTTAAATAATCGTCCATGCCTACTTTTAAACAGCGATCGCGATCGGCTTGCATGGCATTGGCTGTGAGGGCAATAATCCGGGGCCGCTCTGGCATCGTCCATGCCTGAAGGATCTGGTGAGTCGCCTCCAGTCCATCCATCTCCGGCATTTGCATATCCATCAAGATTAAATCGTAGGACTGACGGCGCAGGGCATCAAGCACCTCTAACCCATTGCTAACGACATCCGCCCGATAGCCTAACTTCTCTAACATCCGTAGAGCCACCCGTTGGTTGACAACATTATCCTCTGCTAACAAGATCCGTAACGGCGAGGGGTGGGGAGGAAGTCCAATGTCTCCAGCGGGGGGAGGGGTTGTGGGGGAGGGGTGAGCCAATGGGTTAAATAAATTCACCAACACATAGAACAGTTGGGCAGGTTTGAGGGGCTTATTGAGAATGGCGACAAAGTTGAGGTGAACCACCTGGTTAGGCGCTTTACCAGAGGTGAGTAAAATCAGCGGCAGTTCCTCAAGCGCCAGCTGCAGACGGATCTGGGTTGCCAGCATCAGGCCATCGATCTCTGGCATATGCATATCCAGGATCACCACATCCACGCGATTCTCAGAGAGCGGTCTTCCACCATCGCCCTGCTGTAAGTATTGAAGTGCCGCCGCCGCACTCCCCACCGCTGCAACTTTCATGCCCCACCTTTGGCCGTGTACCGTCAGGATGCGCTGACTGGTGAGATTATCATCCACAATCAACAACTGCTTGCCTGCTAAAGCGGGAGTTTTACCTTCGAGGTACCGATGACGTTGGTAGTTATGGGTCTCTTGAGCCAGGATTGTGAAGTGAAACGTCGTCCCGACACCCAACTCACTGTCGGCCCAAATCTCGCCCCCCATGAGTTCCACCAAGCGCCGACTGATGGTGAGTCCTAGGCCCGTGCCCCCGTATTTACGGGTGGTAGATGCATCCACCTGGGTAAAGGGTTGAAAGAGGTGGGTCAGTTTATCGGCAGCAATGCCAATGCCCGTATCCCGCACCTGAAAGTGCAGGTTGTAGGGTTCGGGATCGCGCCGCTCGGATGAGACAGAAATCACGACTTCGCCGCTCTCGGTAAATTTGACGGCATTACCCAATAAATTCACCAACACCTGACGCAAACGGGTGACATCCCCGATCAAACTATGGGGTGTACTATCACTGACTTCGTAGGCAAGGTCGATGCCTTTGGCAGCTGCCAGGGGAACCACTAGATCCAGGGCTGGCTCAATACATTCTTGCAAGTCAAAAACTTGCTCTTCGAGTTCTAGTTTGCCAGCTTCAATTTTAGAAAAGTCAAGAATATCGTTGATCAGCACCAACAAAATCTCGCCACTACTGCGAATAGTCTCCGTATATTCCCGTTGCTCCCGGTTGAGGTTGGTATCGAGTAACAAACCCGCCATGCCAATCACCCCATTCAATGGAGTACGGATTTCATGACTCATATTGGCAACAAACTCGGATTTGAGGCGACTGGCAGATTGTGCCTCTTGCAACGCTGCTTGCAGTTGGGTGAGAATCTGACGGATCTGTTGAATGGCGGGGTGAAAAATATAGCGGGCTTCCAACAGGAGCACGAACAAGGCGATCACGACCAGGGTTATCTCTAGGCGTTGCAGGGAGGAGACGCGCTGGGAGGCTTCCCGTTCGTAGGCAGCCACAATCTGATCCATGCCCTCCAGAAAATTTCCTTCATGGGCCAGAATTTGCTGAACCGTCGCCAAGGATTGGCTCTGAAGCTGGTTCCCAGTTGCCAGTAAGTGCTGTGCTGGAATCAGCATTCCTTGAAAGTGGGGGGCTATGGCCGCAAATTGTTGTTGAATGGCGGGGCTATTGTGACCGGGGAGGCTGAGGCCTAGATCTCCCTGCTGTAAGCCTTGCTGGGATCGTTGCCAGAGATCAACCACCTGTTGCAATTCCTGTAGATGGAAACTGCGGTCTGCGGCAGTCGGGGCGATCGCTATTTCTAGTGCTACTTTACTCAATCGTTGACTGAGCATCCGTTGCCGCCCAGCAATGTTGATAATGTGAGCATCGCTCACTGCTTTTCGCAGGGTCAACTGCACCAGCAGTTGACTGCCCAGCAACAACATGGCAATGGTAACCAGTGCGGCAATGTAGCGGCGGGTCAGGGAACCTGTGACGTGATCAGGCGGGGACGCAGAAAAGGACATCAGCGGTGGAAGATGCCGAGTAAGGGGGTGGACTCCAACTCCCAGTATTGCCTGGGGAGCTACGATTGTTCATGGAGGTTCAACATGGGGTGATATTCAGGGCTAGAGCTGACAAAGTTGGGGCAGCAGGGCTTGTAACGCCCGACCGCGATGACTGATGCGTTGCTTCAGTTCTGCTGGCATGGCTGCAAAGGTCAGCCCCTGTTCGGGGACATAAAATACGGGGTCGTACCCAAAACCACCCTTGCCTTGGGGTGCAGTTAAAATTTCTCCGGTACAACTGCCTTGACTCTGAAGGGCGATCGCCCCATCGGGACGGGCCACGGCCACGACACAGACAAAGCGAGCCTGACGATTGCCATGGGGCGCTAGCTCCCGCAGCAGTCGTTGAATTCGCTCAGGGTCTGTGGGGGCATAGCGTGCAGAGTAGACCCCCGGTGCCCCTCCTAAGGCTAGGACTTCTAAGCCAGAATCATCGGCGATCGCCCATTCTCCGGTTGCCTGCGCCACCTGAGATGCCTTGAGACAGGCATTGGCTAAAAAGGTCTCGCCGGTTTCTTCAATTTCTAAGGATTCAGGCTGCACCATCAGTTGCCAGTCCAAATTGGCTAACAGGGCTTGTAGCTCCCGCAGTTTTCCGGGATTCCTCGTGGCAACAACTAATTTGGGCATGGAGTCAAACGCAGCGGCAACCGCCCCCTATTTTAATGACATCCAGGGACGATCGCCGAAAAAAACTGGCTATCCATCCTTTGGGGAGGAATAACCAAGGCGTGGGATCTAGCCCTCAAAACCGATTCAGGCCCGATGGAGGCATGCCCATCTGTCTGAGCAGTGGATCAGAATTTTAGCGATCGCTACAGATCATCGAGAGCCGCAATGCCCGGTAGTTCTTTGCCTTCCAGGAGTTCTAAACTGGCACCGCCCCCGGTGGAAATATGACTCATTTGCTCGGCAAGGCCCACGTTTTTCCACGGCGGCCACGGAATCTCCGCCGCCAATAATCGTAGCTGCCCCTTTGGGAGTCAGCTCTGCCAGGGCATGGGCGATCGCTTCCGTACCCTTCGCAAAACGATCAAACTCAAACACGCCCATGGGGCCATTCCAGATCACGGATTTGCAATCAGCCAGTGCCGCCTGGAAGGTTTTCACGGAATCCGGGCCAATGTCCAGACCCATCCAGCCATCGGGAATCGCCTCAATGCTCACCGTCTGAGCCTCGGCATCTGGGGCAAATTTATCCGCCACCACCACATCGGTGGGCAGCAACAGCGCCACGCCTCGCTCCTTGGCCTTGGCTTCGAGGGCGCGGGCTAGTTCTAGCTTGTCTTCCTCAACCAGGGACTTGCCAACACTCAGACCCCGCGCTTTGTAAAAGGTGAAGATCATGCCCCCGCCAATCAGCAGTTTGTCTACCTTGTCGAGGAGGGTTTCAATCACCCCAATTTTGCTGGAAACCTTGGAACCCCCGATAATCGCTGCGAGTGGTCGCTGGGGATTTTCAATGGCGTTTTGTAAGTACTGCAATTCTTTCTCAATCAAAAATCCCGCCACCGATGGCTTCAGATAATGGGTGACCCCTTCGGTGGAAGCATGGGCACGGTGAGCTGTGCCAAAGGCATCATTGACATACAAATCAGCGACCGAGGCTAGTTTTTCGGCAAATTCCGGTGTGTTCTTTTCTTCTTCAGGATGGAAGCGGACATTCTCTAGTAACACCACATCCCCATTCTGCATGGCGCTGACCTGGGTCGTCACCGCCTCCCCAATGCAGTCGTCGGTTTTCACAACGGGCTGGCCCAACAACTCTGCGAGTCGCTTGGCAACTGGGGTGAGCCGAAACTTATCTGCAACTCGGGCTGCATAGTTATCCCCCTTGGGGCGGCCAAAGTGGCTGGCGAGAATCACCTTCGCCCCCTTGGAGGTCAAATCTTGAATTGTCGGTAGGGCAGCCCGAATCCGCGTATCATCGGTAATGTTGCCCTGCTCATCCAGGGGGACATTAAAGTCAACCCGCACCAAAACCCGCTTGCCCATTAAATCGGCAGCTGATAAATTTGCTAAAGTTTTTTTGGACATGTAACGTCAAGCTCCTAAGATGCGTCTAATTACCTATTCGCTATTTTCCATCAAATGGGGGCTGCATGGGTTCCTGTTGATCCCTCGGTTAATTTGCCAGCCTTTTTTAATCATGATTGATGACTGCCATCGCGTGAAGCATCTTGTCTGGAGATAGGTATCATGTTCAAAACTGTTTTATTCCCCATCGATCAAAGCCGTGAGTCCCGTCAAGCGGCTGAAACCGTCGCCGAAGTAGTTAAAAACTGTAATAGTCGGCTGATCATTCTTTCCGTGGTCGAAGCACCGGAGGAAGCAGCCGAAGCAGCCACCAAGGTCATGGCGTCCCCAGAGGCGATCGCGGAGTTACTGGAAACTGCCAAAACCCTGTTTACCAACCTGGGGTTAGCATCCGAAACCATTGAGCGGGAGGGAAAACCCGCCTTTGTCATCTGTGATGTTGCCGATGAAATTTCCGCCGATCTGATTGTGATGGGCTGTCGGGGACTGGGACTGACGGAGGAAGGGGTGGCCGATAGTGTTACCAATCGGGTGATTAATCTCTCCCCCTGTCCGGTGTTAATCGTGCCCTAGTCCTGGATTCTTAGTCACCTGTTGGGGTTTGGCTGGAGCTGCCATCAGAGATCCACTTGGGGGCGATGTTATCCCTGATCCTGGGGAAGGATGGTGGGCAGCTCAGCCCCTGGGCGATGGTCGGGGGTAGGTCTTTGACTATCGCCCTCTAGGGATGGGTGGCGATCTGGCTGTTGCAGCACCGGCAGCATCCTAGACTTGACTTCGTTTAAACTGTGCTGATGTTCTTTGACGATTAACATCAACTCTTGAATTTGCTGGGCTTGAATTTGTTGGGCTTGTAAGGCATCAATTTTTTCATGGAGCAATTCAATGTCGTAGCCTGCTTTCAAATTCACCTGGCGATCGTATTCGGCTTTTTCTCGCTCGGCATCCGACTGACGATTTTGGCTCATGAGGACTATCGGGGCGGTGTAGGCAGAGGCAAAGGAAAAGACCAGGTTAAGCAAAATGAAGGGTTGTTCATCCCAGTGGGGAATTCCAGGGATTGAGTTAGAGACGATCCACCCTAACAGAATAGTGGTTTGCCCAATCAGGAATGTCCAGGAACCAACTTTGGCCGCCATTTTGTCGGCAATGCGTTGACCTAAGGTGAGTTTTCGTTCCTGTGACTGTTGATGTTCAATCTCGCGCAAGGTCAGGGATCTGATGGGTTTGAGGGCGATGGTATTCGGTGCTTCAGGGGCGATCGCGGATGGGTCAGATTGCTGTGGCTTCATGGCTCACCTTGGGAGAATTTAGAGTTCGAGAACGGGATTGATTGATTGGATTTTCTCTCAGTTTTTTTACCATAAAGCAGCCTGGAAATAAGAGTAAATATGCTTGTTTGGAAATAAAAACTTGAAATTGTAACCGTTGCAGATAGCATCCAAAATTGTAAGCCTGTTATCGAAGCGATGAGATTGGCTCAGTCTTGGGAAATCTCCTAAGTTTGAGTTCGTAAAGCTGTTGCATCAACACTCCTACTTGGCTGATCTGAATCCTCCATTGAAACCATATTTCGACAATCGGTGAAGTGCCTCACCACATAGGCGAATGGGGAATTCTGCGATTCCGTTAAGATAGGCGTACCTCGACGTTGCCAGTAATAATGCCCTGACCTGCATGATCCCCCTCCGGCTGACGCTTAAGAACTTTCTCAGTTATCGGGAAACAACACTGGACTTTCGAGGTTTGCACGTTGCCTGTGTCTGTGGAGCCAATGGGGCGGGTAAGTCTTCGTTGCTAGAAGCGATCGCCTGGGCCTTATGGGGGCAAAGTCGCGCTGTTTCAGAGGATGACATGATTCACCAGGGTACCAAGGAAGCTCAGGTGGATTTCTTGTTCGAGAATCAGGAGCAAACCTACCGGGTGATGCGGACTCGTACCCGAGGTCAGGCTAGTTCCCTGGAGTTCCAAATTGCCACGGCTAATGGTTTTCGCAGCTTAACGGAACCGGGGGTGCGGGCAACCCAACAACTGATACTGCAACACCTGAAGCTCGACTACGAAACCTTTGTTAACTCCGCCTATCTACGTCAGGGACGAGCAGATGAATTTATGCTCAAGCGCCCCAGTGAGCGCAAACAAATTCTGACGGATTTGCTGAAGCTGGATCACTACGACCATCTGGCGGAACAGGCTAAGGAGCGATCGCGGGAGTTCAAGGCCAAAGTTGAACTGCTGGAGCAAGTGCTGACTACCACCCAAACCCAGCTGCAACAACAACCGACCATCGCTGCCGCCCAGGCCGAACTGGAAGCGGCGATCGCCCAGATGCGCCAAGCCCAAACAGCGGCTGCAGCCCAACTGCAAGCCTTACAGGTGGTGCAGCAACAGCGCCAGACCTGGGAGCAACAACAGCAGTGGCACCAGCAACAACAGCGAAACTTGACTCAAGACTATCAACAACTGCAACAGGAGCTAGTCACCCTCCAGCGCCAACAACAGGAACTCACCGCCATTCTGCAACAGGAGGCAGCGATCGCCCAAGGGTATGCCCATTGGCAGCACTTGCACATCCAAGAAGAGGTGCTGTCAAAACAATACCAGGCTTACCAACAGTCACAGGATCAGCGCCAAGCCCTGCTGCGGCAACAAGCCCAGCAGGTTGAAACCTTGAAAGATCAACACCGCCAACTCCAGGCACAACTCGAAGCCTGCACCCAACAAGTCCAGGAGCAGCAGCAAATTCTCAGCAAGCTGCCAGAGGTGGAAGCGGCCTTAGAACAACTGCACCAAGCTCGCACCCGTCTCAGTGAACTCGATCAGCTGCAAACCCAAGTCACCCCCCTGCATCAACGCCGCACCACCCTCCAAACCCAGATTGACCGTCTACAAGCCCGTCAGGTTGCCCGATGGGAGGAACTCCAGTCCCAAGCTGGAACTTTACAGCACCAGCAACTACGGCAACCCCAGTTAGAACAGCAACTCCAGGAAGCAACCCAGCGGATCGAACAACTGGATAAGCGGCGCGTCTATCAGCAGCGCGTCCGGGAGAAAGGCTTAGAGCGCAAGAGTTTTATGGAACGGTTACAAACCCACCAGCAGGACTATGAAACCCAACTGGCAGACCTAGAGCAGAAGCTGCAACTTCACCTCAGTCCGGGGGCAGCCTGTCCCCTCTGCGATCGACCCCCCTGGATGAAACGCACTGGCAACGGGTGCAGCAGAAGCACCGTACCCAGCAACAGGAACTGCGGGGGCAAGTTGTGGGTGGTTCGAGAGCAATTGGCCGTCTCCGAGCGAGAAATTCAGGTGTTACGGCAGGAATATCAAGACCTGAACCAAGAGCTAGTGCTCTACAACACCATTTGGGAGCAACGGGGGCAATTACAAGCCCAGATTCAGGGAATCCTCGACTCCCAAACCCAATTAGCGGCGATCGCCGCCGAAATTTCCGCCCTAGAAGCCTCCTTGCAGCAAGGCGACTTTGCCGCCGAGCTTCAGGCTGAACTGCAACAGCTGTCCCAACACCTGGAATTGCTGCCCTACGACGAGAAAGATCACGCCCTCGCCCGAGGGGAGGTGGAACGCTGGCGTTGGGCGGAGATTAAACAAGCCGAAATCAAACAAGCCCAGCGCCGTCTGACCCAGAGCCTGACCCAGCCGCCGCTCCTGCAAACCCAGATCAGCAACTGCCAGCAGCAACTCGACTATCTGTTGGGTACGGGGGCATTTGCCGAAGCTCCGGGGGAGATCCAGCAGCAGATTATTCACCTGGATCAGCAATTGGCCGCGATTGGCTATGACCCCGAGCAGCACCACGCCCTGCGGACTCAGGTACGTCAGGTGCAGTCCTGGCAAATTCGGTATCAGGAACTCCAGCAAGCCCAACAGCAAGCCCCCCCCCGTACAACAGCGACGCGACTATTTAGTTCAAGCCCTGCAGGCACGAGGGCAGGATTTGCAGACCACTGACCAGACCCTAAAGACACTGCAACAGCAATTACAGCAAACCCCCGATGGCACCCCGCAGATGCAAGCCCTCGAAGCTCAAATGCAGCAGCGCCGTCAACAACTGGATGGGCAATTAGGGCATCTAGGTCGCCTGCAACAGCAACTCAGTCACCTAGAGAGCCTGCGGGCCCAACTGCAAGGTCAGCAACAGCACCTTCAAGCCCTGCGCCGCCAATATCGCCTCTATCAGGAACTGGCTCAAGCCTTTGGCAAGAATGGGATTCAAGCCTTAATGATTGAGAATGTCTTACCCCACCTGGAAGCTGAAACCAACCAAATTCTGGCGCGCCTCAGTGCCAACCAGCTCCATGTCCAGTTTGTCACCCAACGGGCCAGTCGTCGTGACCAAGGGCGATCAGCGAAGGCCAAAGCCCAGGGTTTCAAGCTGATCGACACCCTGGATATTCTGATCGCTGACACGGCTGGCACCCGTCCCTACGAAACATACTCAGGGGGGGGAAGCCTTTCGAGTCAACTTTGCCATTCGACTGGCACTGGCGCGGCTGCTGGCGCAACGATCAGGGACAGCCCTGCAATTGCTGATTATTGATGAAGGGTTTGGTACCCAGGATCAGGAAGGGTGCGATCGCCTGATTGCCTCCATCAATGCGATCTCCGGGGATTTCGCCTGCATTCTGGCTGTGACCCACATGCCTCACTTCAAAGAAGCGTTCTCTGCCCGCATTGAAGTCCAAAAAACACCCAATGGTTCCCAACTGAGTTTGGTTGTTTGATGCCTACTACCTCTTTAACAATGGCATCTTCCAGGTTCGCCGCTGCCTGAAGATGCCCCTGGCATCCTGACCCCCCTCCATTGAGGTGGGCCTGGATGAGTCACGAGGGCTCCAGAAGATGACCGGCACAAAAATGCTGCCACAGCTGTTGGTAGGTCATTTCTAACTTGCGAGTAAAACTGGGGGCATCACAAAGGGGGGAACCTGCCATTTGGGAGCGTAACTTCAATCGTAAATCTGCCAGATGCGCTCGGTTACGGGCAAAGTCTACTGCTTTGATCACATAGTCATCTGGGGTGGTGGCAATCCAATCTGGCAACCCGATGGTTGAGAGTAAGCTCACCCCCACCCGTCCAGCATGGCTGGTACCCGCTAAGGTCAGCACCGGAACTCCCATCCACAGAGCTTCACAGGTCGTTGTTGTGCCGTTGTAAGGAAAGGGATCCAGGGCAATATCTACCTGGTTGTAAAGTCCCAGATGTTCTGCCAGGTCGGGAAGAGAGCCAGCTAATTGCACGCGATCGCGCTCAATGCCATACTCAGCAAAGCATTCCCAATAATAATTTCGTACCGCTTCGTACTGGAGAGATTTGCTTTTCAAAAGCATTTGAGCGGTGGGCAACATCCCGAGAATCTGGGACCATAGTCGGAGTACGGCAAGATTGACTTTAGCAAGATTATTGAAACATCCAAAGGTAATCTGACCCGTTGTAGCTGCGGGCAACGGTACCCCAGGTGGAGCTAGGCTAGGTGGCTGGTAACACAGAAAACAGCCTGGTAGTCGAATTAATTTCTCAGTATAAAAAGCATCAGATGTGCCTTCAGGATCAGCCCATGGGTCTGTGATCCGATAGTGGATTTGTTTTAAGCCCGACGTGCTGGGATAACCCAGGTAAGAAATCTGAACCGGGGCGGGTTGGTGGCTAAAGATCTGGAGGCGATTATTGGCAGTATGTCCTGCCAGATCAATTAAAATGTCAATGCGATCGCTGCGAATTTGGTCTACCAGCTGGGCATCTTTGATCCCAACCGTTGAGTACCAGTGATCGATCCAGCCCTTGAAGCGATGGGTTGTGGCATCGGGCTGATCTACTTGGGCATAGGCAAAAATTTCAAATTCTGCCTTATGGTGGTGCTGCAAGATTGGTGCTAGAAAATAGGCTACGGAGTGGGTGCGCAGATCCGGTGAGACATAGCCAACCCGCAAGCGCCGATTAGGCTTTGGTGAATGGAGTTTCGGTGAAGCAATAGCAGGATTTCCATGCTGGTTTCCCCAACGAATGGCTTCAGTATAAATTTCTGGAGCTGAATACTCTGGACTGTAGAGCATAAACAGCAAGAGGGTGGCGTGATCCTTGCTGCTATTTGGATTCAGCACAACTGCTTTTTCGAATGCTGCGATCGCCGCCGCAAGATCCCCTAAATCCAAATAAAGCAACCCTAAATTTCTATAAATTTCTGAGACCTCGGGTTGCAGCTTTTGAGCTTGTTGATAGCAGTTTAGTGCCGCCAGTAAATCTCCCTGATCCCTCAAGACTTGTCCCAGATTGTTATACGCCTTGTAAAAGGTTGGCTCAATCACTAGGGCTTGTTGATAGGCATGGATGGCCTCGGGAACCTTGCCTTGGGCGTGCAAGACAATTCCTAAATTGTTGTAGGCTTCTGGAAATTCGGGTTGCAAAACCAGAGCGTTTTGATAGCAGGCGATCGCCTGCTGCAAGTCCCCCATTTCCTCTAATACCAATCCCAACTGCCGATGTAAATCAGCATCCTCGGGGGCATGGGCTAGGGCTGTTTGGAGATAGGCAAGGGCATCATTCCACTGCCCTTGTTGTCCGAGGGCAATCCCAACCTGTTTCAGGGCTTCGGGATGGTGCGGATCTAAATCTAAAATCTGCTGGTGGATTCGGGTTACCGCTTTCCCATCCTGAGGATGGACGAAGGTTTCTGCAAGGGTCAACAACCTCTCAATCAGTTCCTCAGTCCAAGCTTTAATTGCCTCTGAGGGAGCCTCTGTTAGAACTGCTAACCAGGTTCCTTGGGCTTCTAATGCTTGTCCTGATAACAACAGGGCTAATCCCAAATCCCAATAAAGCAGCCTCTCCTCTGGTTCAATGGTGATGCATTCTTGGTAAAGGGCGATCGCCGCAGCGTAGTCCCCTTGCTGGAAGAAATCTGTTGCCTGTTGGTGCAAATCACGCATTGGTTTGGCTCAGCAGCAGAAATCACTGCAAGGATAAAACCACAGAATTAAGTATTGCCCATAGTCTATCCTTGGGTCAGCAAATTCAGGGGATCTGTCCCCTCTCTCTGGGGATCACGGACAGGAAAGTCGTTACCCCTATCTCCGAGGCTGAGCGCCCCTACCGGGGCATGGCTGGACAAGGGTTGACTGCTAGACCCTAGGCTCAAGCTCTGGACTATATGGGAAAGGGTCACCGCTAGGGACAGAATAGAACGGCAATAGCTTTACTGGTGAGCTGCTGGCGCTGGATAACAAAATAAATCATAAATATTTGTTAAAGTCTTCCTGTGGGGAGCCTGCATTCAACAACGGAACCTTCAGCAGCGTGAATTCCGGGGAATGTCACGGGCTCTCGTCAGAATTACTGGGGAGACTTAGGATGCTGCGGCTGGAACATATCAGTAAAATTTACCCGACAGGAGAAGTCCTCAAGGATGTGACCTGGGAAGTCAAACCCGGCGATCGCGTCGGCTTGGTGGGGGTCAACGGCGCCGGAAAATCTACCCAATTGAAAATTATTGCCGGGGAAATCGAACCCACCGCCGGGGAAGTGATCCGACCGGCGAGTTTGCACATTGCCTACCTCACCCAGGAATTTGAAGTTGATCCCACCCGAACGGTGCGAGAAGAATTCTGGCGAGCCTTTGGCGATGCCAATCAGGTTCATGAAGCCCTCACCCAGGTTCATCACCAGATGGAAACCGCCAATCCCGAACAACTGGATGAGCTCATTCATGATATGGATCGGCTGCAACGCCACTTTGAAGCCCTGGATGGCTATGGACTCGAAACCCGGATTGAGAAGATTCTACCGGAGATGGGATTCACCCTTGATGATGGCGATCGCCTGGTCAGTGGCTTTAGTGGCGGTTGGCAGATGCGGATGAGTTTGGGCAAAATTTTGCTGCAAAAACCCGATCTGCTGTTACTGGACGAACCGACCAACCACTTAGATCTGGAAACCATTGAGTGGCTGGAGACCTACCTGCGTGGCCTGACGACACCGATGGTAATTGTCTCCCATGACCGCGAGTTTCTCGATCGCCTCTGCACCCAAATTGTCGAAACCGAACGCGGAATCTCCACCACCTATCTGGGCAACTACTCCGCCTACCTGCAACAAAAAGCTGAGATCCGGGACGCCCAGCTGAGTGCCTACGAACGTCAACAACAGGAGTTAGAGAAACAGCAAGCCTTCGTCGATCGCTTCCGAGCCAGCGCTACCCGCAGCACCCAAGCCAAAAGCCGCGAGAAACAACTGGAGAAAATTGAGCGGATTGAGGCTCCGATTGGGGATGTTAGAACCCTGCGGTTTCAGTTTCCCCCAGCTCCCCGCAGTGGTCGCGACGTGGTACTGATTCAAAATCTCGTCCACACCTACGGCGATCGGATTCTGTTTTTAGATGCCAACTTATTACTAGAACGGGGCGATCGGGTTGCTATCCTCGGTCCCAATGGCGCGGGGAAATCCACCCTGCTGCGATTGATCATGGGCATGGAAAGTTCTGTGGAGGGCAGCGTCAAGCTGGGAGATCACAATGTTATTCCCGGCTACTTTGAGCAGAATCAAGCCGAAGCCCTGGATCTGGACAAGACCGTCATTGACACGGTTCACGACGAAGTGCCCCAATGGAGCAATGAAGAAGTCCGCACCCTCCTGGGGCGGTTTCTCTTCAGCGGGGATACGGTCTTTAAAGTAGTCGCGGCTCTCAGCGGCGGTGAAAAAGCCCGATTGGCTTTGGCTAAAATGCTCCTGCGTCCCGCCAACTTGCTGATCCTGGACGAGCCGACTAACCACCTGGATATTCCGGCCAAAGAAATGCTGGAGTCAGCTCTGCAAGCCTATGATGGCACCGTGATCATTGTTTCCCACGATCGCTACTTTATTTCCCAGGTCGCCAACAAAATTGTCGAAATCCGTGAAGGAGAGCTGCTGCTTTATCGGGGCGATTATCACTACTATCTAGAAAAGATTGCTGAGGAGAAAGAATTGGCGCACTTGGAACAACTCGAAGCCGAGAAAGCTGCCAAGGCTATGGCTAAACGTGCGAAGCAGAAGGAAAAAGAGAAATCCAGAAAAGCCAAGGCTGAAACCTAATCTCGACCTCGGTTGGTCAGTATCCTTGGCAATCGGTTCGTCGTGGGTGATTTCAAGGCTAAGTTTTGGGGTATATTCGCTAGGTTGCACACAATCAGAACAGCATTGGTGGGAGCATCTGCCAGTGGCAAGCGGCTAGTTATTAAGGTTCTTGAGGAATAATGGCTATGTCAGAAACCGCAATCCAGTTCATTCAAGCCCGGGAGATTCTCGACTCACGGGGACGCCCAACGGTGGAAGCCGAAGTCTATCTGGAAAACGGGTGCGTCGGGTTAGCCCAGGTTCCCAGTGGTGCCTCAACGGGGAGTTTTGAAGCCCACGAACTCCGCGATGAAGATGCGCGGCGCTATGGGGGTAAAGGGGTGCTGCAAGCGGTAGAAAATGTCCACGAGGAGATCGCCCCAGCCCTATTGGGACTGGATGCCCTGAACCAGGAACTGATAGACCGCACCATGATTGACTTAGATGGGTCGCCGAATAAATCGCGCTTAGGAGCCAACGCCATCCTGGCCGTTTCCTTGGCCACGGCCAAGGCAGGAGCCCATGCCTTGGGACTGCCCCTCTATCGCTACTTGGGGGGCCCCCTCGCTAACTTATTGCCCGTTCCCCTGATGAATGTGATCAATGGGGGGGTCTCACGCCGACAATAATGTTGATATTCAGGAATTCATGATTGTCCCCCTGGGAGCGTCCTCCTTCCGAGTAGCTCTGCGGTGGGGAGCCGAAGTCTTTGCTGCCCTCAGCAAGGTGCTCAAAGATCAGGGCTTACTAACGGGGGTGGGAGATGAGGGGGGGCTTTGCCCCCAATCTCTCTTCCAATCAGGCAGCACTGGATTTATTGATGACGGCCATTACCAAGGCGGGCTATGAACCCGGTATCGATGTGGCTCTGGCGCTGGATGTTGCCGCCAGCGAGTTCTACCGCGAGGGGCAGTATACCTACGATGGCACCGCCCACTCCCCCAGTGAATTGGTGGACTATCTAGCAAGTCTGGTGGCTCAGTACCCGATTGTTTCCATTGAAGACGGTCTGCACGAAGACGACTGGCTACATTGGCAACTCCTGACCGAAAAATTGGGCAGTTCAGTGCAACTGGTGGGAGATGATCTGTTTGTGACCAATCAAACCCGCCTGCAAAAAGGGATTGATCAGGGAGTTGCGAACGCGATTTTGATTAAATTGAATCAAATTGGTTCCCTGACGGAAACCCTGGTAACCATTGACCTAGCAACTCGTAAACGCTATCGCTCGGTGATCAGCCACAGATCGGGGGAAACGGAAGACACTACCATTGCAGATCTAGCTGTTGCCACTCGGGCGGGGCAAATCAAAACAGGTTCCCTTTGCCGCAGTGAGCGCGTCGCGAAGTACAACCAATTGCTGCGGATTGAGGATGAATTGGGGGCACAGGCGGTTTATGCAGGAACTATTGGGTTTGGTCCATGCTGAGAATTTTCCGTGTATGGTAGGGGTGAAGGATATCAATACCGTTTTCACAATTCTTGGTTAAAAAGTTCCTATGAATCTCCGTGCTTTTCTTGCGGTACCCGTGGCGATGACCGTGATGGTCAGCTCAGCTTATCCAGTTCTAGCCTCCCAGTCTGGTGCGATTGACACTGTGCAGTCCGCGACCCGCGTCTTTGATGGGGTGATGTCCAATCCCAAGTCTGAAATTCCCATCGGCATTCTCCGCCGTGCCCAAGCGATCGCCATCTTTCCCAATGTGGTTAAAGCGGGCTTCATCGTCGGTGGCAGCCGAGGAAGGGGCATTCTGGCGATGCGAGGGGCTAAGGGTGGTTGGAGTAATCCTGTATTCCTGACGATTACCAGTGGCAGTGTTGGGTTCCAAATTGGGGCTGCTTCCAGTGATATAGTGCTTGTCTTCATGAATAAGCGCAGTGTTGAAACGGCTCTAACCAACGACTTCACCCTGGGTGGGAGTGTTTCGGTAGCCGCGGGTCCCGTCGGTAAAGATGCTGTTTCCCCCAACGATGCCCAGTCTACGACAGATATTTTTTCCTATACGCGCAATCAAGGCCTATTCGCCGGGGTGTCCCTTGAGGGGTCTAAAACTGCCGTAGACCGCGATCGCAACGGTGATTTCTATGGGCAGAGTCGCATCACTGTGCAGCAAATTGTTACCAACCCCGATCTACCGACACCGCCAGCTGCAGCGGAGTTTAAGCGGGTGTTAGCACGGTATATTCCCCCTCGCTAGAACAGAAATTTCGTGACAATCCCTCATGATCACACTCCTGTCGGAACCACCGTTGATCTCCTCTGGTGGCTGGCTGTAAGGGATGCCTAAAGCAGCAATAGCGTACCAATTCATCCGCTGCATCGGGTGCTTATGGTGCGCTTCCTTTTGAGAGAGGCTTCGCGATCGCGGGGATGGTAGAAGTGCCTCAGATTGTGAGTGAAAAAGGTTGGGTTTCCTTGTGTTAACCCAACCAATAGAAGAGATAAGGAAGAGATATTGCCATCGCCTCAAACTTTTGTGCGATGGGGGGGAAGGCAGTCTCCCAGAATCGGCGTTGGACAGTCTGATTCTGTTCTAATCTGTCTTACTAGCGGGATATTTCTGACACCAAGCCATCAACTGACCCTCGTTGGGCGACGGGGTATCCGTCATCTGTAAAAACGGGTTGTACCCGAGGCGACAGAGGCTATCGATGACCTGTCGAGTTCTGCCCCCCGCCAGCCAGGAACGCATCCAGCCCATCGCCCAGCACCCTCGCATCTTGATCCGCGAGAAATAGGGGCGCAGCAGATCGGTTAACTCGTCAGGATTGTACTCCCGGATATGTAATGGGTCCCATTGGCGATCGGGCTGACGATTGGGGGTACTGATCAGCAGTACGCCTCCCGGTTGCAGAATCCGGTGCATTTCTTGCACGGCCAGTTCTGGATCGTCTAGATGCTCAATGACATCGGCACTGAGCACTAGATCAAATTCGCCAGCCTCAAAGGGGAGTTGGTAGGCCGATGCCTGTTGGAGACTGGCCGGACACTGATGCTGTTGCAGTTGGGCGGCGGCCAGTTGGATGCCAACTTCATCGCCATCAATGCCAAACAATTTGGCTTGGGGACACCGCTGGCTGACCCGGTACAACAGATAGCCATCGCCGCAGCCGACATCCAAGACCTTGGTGGCACTGGCAGAGGCTAATTGTGCCAACCCTTGATAGCGGGCGAGCAGCGGCGGGTTAAATTCTGGATTACCCCAACGGCGATCGACCTGCCGCCAGTGGTAAGCGCCATTGCGGCGATACTTCTCAAAGTCAGACATGGGGTTGCTACCTGATCACGGGTTCAGAAACTTTCATCATCCTGCAATAATGCCGTCATATAGTTGGCTAAATTAGCGGCAAACCGTTGGCTACTATAACGGCTGATCGCAGTACGTCGTGCCTCAGCTCCGATCCGTGCCACCTCCTGGGGGTGCTGTTGTAAGTAGGTAATGGCTGCTTCCAGGGCTGGGGCATTTCCCGGTGCCACCAGATAGCAGTTTTCTAGATGACGCATCTGTTTCGGTTCCCACAAACCGATGGTACGGGTGAGAATCACGGCCTTGCCGCAGGCCATCGCCTGTAAGGTAGCACTCTGGCCGGAGGGCTGGGCAACATTTTGCAGGGGAATGATCACAAACTGTGCCTGTTGATAGAGCTGTCGCAAGGCCAGGTCGGTAAACTCTGAGGCAACCTCCACCTGGGGAGCAGTGGGTGCGATCTCCAGGCGGGTGACGATTTTGAGGCGGCAGTTGGGCAAGGAGGCGATCGCCTGTAACAGGGTGTGATAATCCCGAGCCAGGTCGCTGCCCACACTCAAGATATAGTCACCCACGGGAGTATCTTCGTTGGGGTGCCAGAACTGGGTATCAATGCCAAAGGGGAGACAGCGAACCCGATCGGGGGGGAGTTGCAACTGCTGCACCAAAGGCTCGACAGCGCCCTCCCCTAAGACAAGGATTTGTTCAGTGGTCTGTAACAGATGGCGGTACCAGCCTCGAAAGAACCGATGGATGAGGGACGGTTGGGGCAATTGACCCAGGCGATCGCTGAGTCCCTGACTGATATAAATACAAGGTGTCGTCAGTAGCCCCAGGGCTTTCAACCCAGCGATCGGTAAACCACAGCTATCTATGGTGCTGACAATCACCTCAGCCCGCCGCAGCAGTTGGAGATGATCGAGGGCAATATGGAGGGCAAACCCCATTTTGACTTGACGGGCAATCAACACCTCCAGGGGGTACCAGAGACAGCGTTTCCAGTTCCATTGGTGATCGTCGCCCTCAATCCAGCAGACTTCAAACTCAGCCGGGTTGAAGTGGTTGAGACCATAGAGCATTTCGTCGGGGCCAACTCCTGCCCTGTAAAGTTCCAGACGTTCCTGGCGCTGCCGCCGAAACACAAAGACCACCCGTGGTGGGGAGACAGGAACAACGGTCATGACCTAACGCATCATGTAGGTATCAGCCCCGTAGATGCGGTCAAACAACCAGCGCAACAGTTGTCCCAGGGTTTTGAACAGTCCCCACTGGGTTCGAGTTGCCAGTTGATCGCACCAGAACAACGGCCAGAACACCAAAAAGTTGCGGTCAAGCATCCCATTATGTCGCCGCCCCACGGCAGCAATTTCCCGTTTGAAGTCCCACCCTCCTGCCCAAGTTTTGGTGGCCGGATGCCGTCGCCACATGCCCACATCATCAGGGATCGCCACCATTGGGAAACGGGGGGTCATCCGCAGGGTCAACTCCCAATCCATGGTGTAGTATAACGACTCATCTAGCCACCCGACTGCGGCCACGGCTTGCCGGCGAATAAATAGCGATTGGGAGAGGATATAACAGCGTGTTCGCAGCAGTTTGGGGTTGTAGGGACGGTAGGGAATTTTTTGTAAAACCTGATTTTGGGTGTTAATTTTTGCCCCAGCTCCATAGATTAAATCGGCTGTGGGATGGTTTTGATAGGCACAGGCGATCGCCCAAATCCCATTGGGGTAGAGCAAATCATCAGAGTTGAGGTAGGCCACCAGTTCCCCAGTGGCACGCTGCCACCCTTTATTGATGGCATGGGTTTGTCCCCGATCCGGCTCACTCACCCAAGCGGTGAGCCAGGGCTCGTATTGACGAATGATCCCTAGGGTTTGATCGCTGCTGCCCCCATCCATGATCAGACACTCCAGGTCTGGATACCCCTGGAGCAACACAGAGCGAATGGTAGCTTCGATGAACTCTCCTTGGTTATAGGACGGAATCACAATACTAATGCGGGGCCAATCCTGGGTAGCGGCAAGCCCCAGGGGATGGCTAAGACTTTCGTGGGTCCACGGCCACCCGGTTTGATCGGCGGGGGGCAGCGGCAATTCATAGCAGGAGGGACATCGCATAATTCGGATAATTACTGACCCCTTAAAACACCAAACTACCCACGACTAAAATGGCTTCACCCCTGACAAACACTGCCTGATAGAGATCCCAGAGGTGAAACAGCGATCGCAGCAGGTTGCGGGGGAAGGGCAAGGGCTGAGGGGGGAGGACGGTTTTAACTCTTAAGCTGGAGAGCAACTCGGCGCCTTCTCCCCTGGTTGCTCCCAAAGTACGATGTAGTTGTGCCAGGGTTTGAATATAAAGTCCATAGATCTGCTGCCGCACCATCGTCGTGGGTTGATAGTGCGCCTGCCACTGGGGATCGTACACAAAGGCATTGATTTGTTTGAAGCGATGGAAGTGGAAGAAAATCAAGGGGTGATCATCCACCCACAATGTCCGATCCTGACGATGAATCCTGTAATTTGCCAGATTCCAGGTCGCCAAGTTAGCCCCCTTGTGTTGCAGGACGACCACCCCCGGAAACTGGGTCGGCCAATGATCAAGATACTTCTGATCGGCAAACTTATCCGCTTCTAAACGGTCATAGCACCACTCCAAACAGCGATCTCGCCACCACTGGAGGCAATCCAACCCTGAGCGATCGCGGCGAAACGAGAGCCAACCGACATTAAAACGACCAAACTGTTCCAGATGCCGCAATGTCTCCGGGAAGCGATGTTCAATCAGGGCGATAGAATGGCTACCCATTTCAGTGTAGAGCGGGGCCGGATCGGCAAAGAAAAACAAGTCAGCATCCAGATAGGTAATCAGATCCACTTCTGGATGGTGCTTGAGGACAAACAGCGGCAGACAGGGGGTGCAGGTAAAGTAATATTCCACCGGCGATCGCGTGGGTTTAACCGTGACCAATGCGGGGTTTTCAGCCTCCAACGCCGTCAGGGCGATCGCCTGAAGATGGGGCAAATTTAAATCCATCAGCAGCTCGTAGCACCGATCACTCAAGCACAGCACCCAGAGCTTAAAAGCTGAGCAGTAGCGCTCTAAGGACTGATAGAGAGCCAACCCCCGTGGCAGATAACGATGATCAAAATAAGTACAAAAATAATACACTAGCGGTTCTCAGCCTGCTGCTCATACCAGTCAACAATCCTATCACCCACAAACTCCGCTTGCTCCAGGGGTAATTGGGGGTACATCGGCAGACTCAGTACCTCGCGGCACGCCTGTTCGGTGTGCTCCAGGCCGCCCGCCCCAATCAAGACACGTCCCTGGTAGGCGGGTTGGGCATGGACGGGCAGGGGATAGTGGATCAACGTGCCAATGGCTGCGGCTTTCAACCAGGCTTGCAGGCGATGGCGCTGGGGATGGCGAATCACATACTGATGGAAGACGGGGTTGACCGGAGCCTGAGCGGGGGGGTAGCGTCAGATTGGTCTGGCTCAGCCTCCGCTGATACACCTCAGCTAGCTGCTGCCGCTGGGCATTGTCTCTATCCAGTGCTTGTAACTTTACCCGCAAAATCGCGGCTTGAATCTCATCCAAGCGGCTGTTCATCCCTGGAATTTCACTGATATAGCGCTGTTTCCAGCCATATTCCCGCAGCTGTCGTGCTTTTGCCGCTAACCTGGGATCGTCGGTGACCACCAGCCCTCCATCCCCCAAGGCTCCGAGATTTTTGGTCGGGTAGAAGCTAAAGGTCGCCATGGTGCCCCAACTACCCGTCATCCGTCCTTCCAGGGTAGCCCCATGGGATTGAGCACAGTCTTCAATCACCACCAGACCATAGCGGTGGGCAAGATCCAGAATCCTGGGCAGGTCGGCGCTGTGTCCATACAAATGCACCGGGATCACAGCCTTGGGACGGCGCCCCCGAGTGACTGGACTGCCGCAGGGTGGCCTCGAGAGCATTGGGATCGAGGGTATAAGTTTGGGGATCAATATCCACCAGCAGAGGCACCGCCCCTACCAGTTCAATTGCCGCCACGGTTGCCACTGCCGTATGGGAAACGGTGATCACCAGATCCCCTGACTCAATGCCACAGGTTCGCAGGGCAATCACCAGGGCATCGGTGCCATTGGCAACCCCCAGGCCATGACTGACCCCCACGTACTGGGCGAACTCCTGCTCAAAGGCCGTGACTTCCTGACCCAGCACATACCAGCCACTGGTTAGTACCTGGGCGATCGCGGCATCGATCGCAGCTTGATGCGCTAAATAGCTGGCCTTGGGGTTGGTCTGGGGAATGCTGGGCATGGTTGATGGATGGCGCTACAAGTAATGGGCCAAATATTGGCGATAAAAGCTGAGAGTATTGGACAGGGCTTGATTTAGGGAGGTTTGGGGTTGCCACCCCAGCCGTGATTGGATCGCCTGAAAGTCAGCGTAGTAATCGCCAATATCAATGGGTTTGCGATCGCTGGGGAAGGGATGTAAGTGGTAACTACCGCTGCCATGCACCTGAATCAGCAACGCTGCCAGATCTTGAAGGTTGATGACGCAGTCCCCCCCTAAGTTAAACACCTGACCATCGGCTTCTGGCTGCAACCCAGCCAATAACAACGCCTCTACCACATCATCCACATAGGTAAAGTCTCGCAGTTGGCTACCTCCCCAGACTTCCAGGGGTTGGTTTTCCAGGAGTCGACGAATCCAGACGCCGAGAAAGGTCTGTCGGGCATCTTTAATCCGCATCCGAGGCCCAATGGTATTGGTGAGTCGGAGGGCACAGGCACGAATGCCATAAACATTGTTGTAAAGAATGTGATACCACTCCCCCGCCATTTTATTAATGCCATTCACATCCACCGGACGCAGCAAATGCTGTTCGTCCACGGGTAAATAGTCGGGTTTACCATAGATTTGGCGCGTGCTTGCAAACAAAATCTTAATTGTCGGATTATACTTGCGGCAGGTTTCTAAGATTGACAGTTGAGCACGGCAATTGATTTCTAAATCCGTGTAGGGATCTTGCATCGAATCCATGTGACTGGTTTGACCTGCCAGATTGAACAGATAGTCTTGCCCTTGCACCAGATAGCGAAAACTATGCTCGTCTCGCACATCTGAAATATTGATCCGTACCTGGTGCTGAATCGCATCAATATTGAAAAGATTGCCACCATATTCAGGAATCAGGGTATCGACAAGCAGTACCTCTGCTCCAAGACCAACAAGGCGATGGGCAAGGTTCGAGCCAATGAAACCCAATCCGCCAGTGATCAATATTTTCTTGGCCTGAAATTGCAAATAATCTGGGATCAAGATTGTTCTCTGACTGAATACAAACTAAGGGGACGTGAATTTATATCTGATGCGATTGAGCAGGCGCTGGAATAGATCGGTTGTGGTATCTGCTTGCAGGTTTTGATCCGCTAGATTGATCTGAGTCATGGGTTCAGCTTGCATTAGTTTTGCGGATGTATCCTGACCAAATCGCTGCTGATAAGCCATGCCCACTTCAAAGGCAAAGCCCCATTGCTGATCAATCATGGAGAAAATCCATAATAGGAGATAGTCTCGTTGACCGGACTCACTTTCGGCCAGCCACTCCAGACTTCTGAGGTAACGAGCATTACACCAGTAAGGACTTTTTTTGATCACCGCTTGACAACGATCACGATTAATTTCAGCGTCAAGAGTGGTCATTTTTTCGATGGTACTCGAACGCATTCGCACAGCTCCCGCAACCCGTAAGTCAGAAAGCCAAAAGCCTTGTTTTAGCAGGTTAGGGTGGGCTGAGACAAATAAGTCTTCCCCTCGATAGGCATCCATCAGGCCAGGTTCAATATCAACCGCAAGTACATGGGATCGTAGAGTCTCCTCCAAACTGTTGAACAATCGCAGATCAGTTCCCTGGGAATCTAGTTTGATCCAATCAATCTGGGGTAAGGAAAACTGTTCTACAACCGCATTAAGTGTCGTGGCCGGAGCTTTGACCCGATCTACGACTCGGAACAGGGGGGAGAATAGGTAATTTTCGAGAAAGGGGGTATCTGGCTCCAGGGTACTGGAGCATTGAGGGTGGTGGGTGAGATAGAAACAGGCTTCGGTAGTGTCTGGATCAGCTGTCACTGCTTGATTGACCAGAATCGACTGGTAGAAAACTTCACTGGGGGGTTCACCGAACTCTCGGGCATCTGGATCAAACCCAACATAGACAGACTGAGCTGCTAGATCCTGCCACATTTTGGGTGGTGTTCCCGATGCCCCAATATCAACCAAAACTGGCTGAAGCTGATGCAGAGATAAAAGCTTTTTAACCGCAGGATTCATAGGATTAGAATTGAAGACTATGGGTGGCTACCTACAGTTTTACGAAACAAAAATCCCCGGTATTCATTTTGTTCCGGTGCATTTTTAATCAGAGGGCGATGGCCATTGACAAACTCTCGTACTAGTTCTAATCCAGCAGTTTGACAACAGGTAATTAATTCATGACGATTCAGACACCAACCTAAGTACTCTGTATTATAGCCATACTTGTAAGGGCGTTGAATAAAAACAAAGCTAGGAGTTTGTTGTAAAGTAGGACAGTTGGTCACCAATAAATAATTACCAGTGACCTGACTCAACCGATTTAAGATGCCCAACCAATCCTGTGAAAACTGTAATGAACCACTCACGAGGACAAAATCATAGGTTTGTTCGAGGCAAGATTCATCGGCGTAAAAATGGGCATGGGGGAATAATTCCTGTCCATAATTAGTGAGGACTGGCACATCCTTACAATGATAATTAATAGTGATATTGGGCAGCAGGGCTTTGCTGAGTAAATAATAGTGCCCAATGCCCCCGCCCCAATCGAGAAAGGTAAGTGATTGCCGACCTTGAGCTGCAAGGGCGATCGCATAGCCAAAGGTGATCATGATGTTGTGACTAACAATATCGGTTTTAGTTGCCAGGTTAGACTCATGGGAGATTCCCAGGGGAGTCGTTCCTTGAACCATTTCTACAAAGCGCGGCCACTTTTCCTGATAAACCGCCAGCACCTCCGACACATTCCATCCCTTGACCTCTGGATGTTGATCGAGATAGTCCCATCCTTCCGGGATGTATTCCCATTCTGGCACCGATGAATCAGGGGTTTGCACCGGTTGATTCAGCCATAGCCGCCTTGCCAATTGCCAAACCAGGGGCGGTGTCATGGATCTGATTAGCTCTTTCAGCATCTCTTCTTATCTAATAAATTTTTCAGCATCTCTTGAGCAACGTAAGTTACACTAGTGACTGCTTTCAGAGCCAGTCTTAGGTCTCTTCTCGTCCAACTAGTCGTCTGATGTGGAGAAAGATTTAAGATCCCGCACAAGCAACCATATTGTAAAGGAAATGTGAGATATTTGGGAACCGAAACCAGTCTCACTTACAAGATTTTCAAGGTACAATACCATTTGCATGGTTACTTTGCAAACCACGTGATCAAACCAATGTGGTTAAGTTTACATAAAAAGCAAAAAAGAAAGGAGTGATTCCAGTGAGGGCAATAATTAATAGAATTTTTAGTCCGATAATTGGTTTCATAAAACATCAGAAGTTAAAGGACTATATTGGTCGACTAATCAGAGAAAATAAGCCTATATTTATTGAAGTTGGAGCTGGAAACAAAAAAGGCAAAAATGGTTGGATTACAATAGATACGACAAAGAACTGCGATATCTATTGGGACTTAAGAAAGGGCATACCCTTTCCAGATGAAAGTATCTCAAAACTGTATTCATCTCATTTTTTGGAGCATCTTTCATTTACCGAAGCCCAAGTGTTTCTGCGTGAGTGCTTACGGGTGTTAGTTCCAGGAGGAAATTTCTCAATTTGTGTGCCAAATGCCAGGATATATATCGACGCTTATTTGAATTCCACATTGGATTCAAATGTATTTTTTGGCTACAAGCCGGCTTATAATAATACAACAAAAATTGACTATGTAAATTTTATCGCCTATATGAATGGTCATCATAAATACATGTTTGACGAAGAAAATCTCATTCACATTCTGAAATCCTCTAATTTTCAAAATGTTCGTCTGAGAAAGTTTGACTCCAATATCGATCTTATAGAGAGAGATTTTGAATCAATCTATGCAGAGGCCGAGAAATAGAATTTTCAAATCACAATCATGATTTCTACATATCTAATGTTTATGTAAAACAACAGGGA
Source organism: Neosynechococcus sphagnicola sy1 (assembly GCF_000775285.1). Taxonomy (NCBI): domain Bacteria; kingdom Bacillati; phylum Cyanobacteriota; class Cyanophyceae; order Neosynechococcales; family Neosynechococcaceae; genus Neosynechococcus; species Neosynechococcus sphagnicola. The sequence continues at coordinate 50,067 of NZ_JJML01000014.1, forward strand.
ATTAAAATATGTTTTTCTTTCAATGTGCAGTTAATCTTCTTATTGAAGAATTTAACCTTCTACCTAATCGACTCATTAAACCCTCACTTTTATCTGTCTCCTCACCTTGATCTCCAAAAACATTTTTTTGAACATCTTTATCTGATTGAGCATGCCTGAATATATATGGAGGATGATGAAGCGGAAAATTAATTGGAAATGTATCTAGGTTTGCCAAGCAATGCGTATTATCAGTCGTGTGAGTAGCATCATGATCGAATCCAATATTGGAAATTAAATTCACACTAGGGATGATTGATAAGCCATGATTCATAAATGATGAAAGCTGCAACAAATAATCCCACCCCTTATTAAAATCCCCTGAATACATACCTTGAAAGATAAAATCCCAATATTTAATTTCCGCAGGAGTTGTCAACATACTTTCTAAGCCTCGCGCATTTCTAAATTCTGGCCATAGATTCATGCTGGGATCAACTAATTTCCAAGTTCTAGCCCAAGAAGCCCACCCCCATGTTTGTGAATATCGTGAAAAATAATAACTATAGATAGTGCTCTTAACGCCAAAATCAAAATTATCTCCTGAAACAATCATGATTCTAGAGTCTTTACGATACCGCTCAAGTAATTCATCACAATAAGCAAAAAAATGTCGGCTCTGGGAAACAATCATCTTCAAGAATAATTGCCTCTTCAACATTATTAAAAATCCAGTTAAGGCCACTAAGATTTCTTGCATAACTACCCATATTTTTTTACTGAAAAATTTGTTAGTACCTCACACTTCCAATCAACTAAATCAACTATTGATCTAACCAATTTACATTTTTGATTGTCATCAGGTCGATTTTCACGGGGGCCATCATTAACAATGAGTAGAGCTGGGGGTTGAGCTGCTCTAATTCTTTCAAAAACTCTACGGGTCAATTCGGGTCGATTAAACGTTAAAAGAGCAACTGGAGTCATCATAAATAAGTAAAGAAGTTGTAAATCGTGCCGAGGGTTTGATGAATCTTTGATTGGTGTTTGGATTGGCTTAAAAGCTGATAATAAAGCTGCTCCATTTTTTGCATTTCTATGGGTAAATCTCCATGGGTTTTAACCTTTTTGCGACCATTTCTAATCAGGCGATCGCGCAGGGAAGAATTCTCTAAGATGCGGAGAATTGTTACAGCTATTTCTGCTGGGTGATTGCCATTAACTCGCAGACAAGTGTCTTCATGATCCACCACCCCATCATAGGTTTTTAAGTCAGAGGCTACAACCGGACAACCCACCGCAAATGCCTCATAGATGGAGTTGGGCATCCCATCTTCCTCGGGAATTGAAACCATCACCGAACTGGCGGCATAAAGTTCAGGCATCTGCTCAAATGGGCAGGGCATATTTTCAAACAGATATACCTGATGGGTCAGACCTAGATCTTGAATTTGCTGTTGAATTTGCTGTCGGTAATCGTCTTGACTGAGATAATCGAGAATCACTAGGGCGGTTTGGGGACGCTGCCGCTGGACAGCTGCGAAAGCTTGAATGATTTTGTGAATGCGGTAAAACGGTTTCAGGGCTCTCGCACTTAAAATCACCTCCACCCCTGGAGGTACCCCCAGGCCTTGTAGCACTGAGTTCTGGGGATTGGCAGCCTCAAACTTGGCCACATCCACCCCCGGCATGGCAATTTGCCAACAGCGAGCTGAATCCGACCCCCCACTTGCTGACAACATTGCAACAACTCCGGAGAGGGAGCAGTGACAGCGTTCGCTGCACCTAAGGCTTTGCTTAGGTGCAGCTGATCCCATCGGGACAGGGTATGAGCCTCACGGATATCCGATCCCCAAGCCGTAACCAACCAGGGACGGAGACCGATTAAGTGAGCATCAAAGGCATTGCCCCATAGCCAGAGGGCATGCACCACATCCGGTTGAACTTCAGCAATCAGCCGCCGTAATTGTTGTTGTCTTTGGCGCAGGGTCATCCAGGGTTCAATCCAGGTGAGGGGGTAACTGACCCAGCGGTAAAGCCATCGTAATAGTTGTCCCACTCCGAGAGGTAAGCCTTGGAGCCGCGATCGCCCCTGATGACTCCCTAACGCCCCTGCATTCCCTGGAACTGGAGCCACGGAATCTGGTGCAATTATCTTCTCAGCAGGGGGAGGATTGAGCACCTCTTCTGGGAGGGGCCAGCGCCGAAAACCTTGCTGGAAATCAACCCAGGCATAGACTTCATGACCCCGTTGATGAAAATAGTTCAAACAGCGGCGGGTGTGGGTGCCGAGGAGAGGAGCTAAATAACAGATCCGTAGGGGGCGCTGCATAGACATTGATTTCGGGGTTAAGCAGGGTCTTGAGCCAATGCCCATTGGGCATGAATTTGCAGCAATCCCTCTCGCAAACTCACCTGGGGTGTCCAGTTCAAGACCTGCTGGGCTTGGCGAATATCGGCAATCATGGTCGTCAGTTCTCCCGACTCAGCCGAGGCGATCTCCCACTCGACGGCAGCTCCAAACACTGACTCCGCCAGTTGAACCAATTCCATCACCTGCACCGCTTGGCCACTGCCAATATTAAAAATATGAAACCCAGGGACGGTCAACTGAGCCGCTTGCTCTAGGGCCGTCACCACATCGGCAACGTAGATGAAATCTCGCAACGCTTCGGGCATCCGTAAAACGAGGGGTTGCTGGTGAACAAGACAGCTGATCACGTAGGGCACGAGAAACGAGGGATGCTGTCCTGGCCCATAGACATTAAACAGCCGTAAACACACCGCAGGCACTTGCCAAGCCGATGCCTGTTGGCGACACAGTTGCTCTGCCAGATACTTGCTGAGGCTGTAGGGACGACTGGGGGAGAGAACCGCCGTTTCTGGGACCGGGGGTGGCATCGGTATGACCCTGGTAGATACCACTGGTGGAGGTGAGGACACACCGAGCGCCCACTCGCTGGCAATAGTTCAATGCCGCTAAGGTGCCCCCCACATTCACGTCCCATGCCTCATGGGGCGCAGCCGCAAACTGCTGCGATCGCACCACCGCTGCCAGATGCAGCACCACCTCCACCTTGGCGGTACAGCCAGCCAGCATCCGGACATCCCCCTGCCAGGTTGTGACTTCCCATCCCTGGGACTGCAAGTAAGGTACTAGGTGCTGACCGATAAATCCGCTGCTACCGGTCACGAGGCAGGAGCTTGGCCTGGAACTCATACCCAACTGGCTCGATGACTCAGGGCTCGCAGGGGGGATTTTAAGTCAGAAAACTGAGCTAAGTAGCGGCGAAACCACTCAATGGTCAACTGCAGACCCTGATCCAGATCTACCTGGGGACTCCACCCCAGTAATTGTTGGGCTTTTTGGTTATCCGCACACATGCGCCAGATTTCCCCTGGGCGATCGGGCAGTTCTCCCACCCGCAGTTGCGATTGAGAGTCGGTCAAGGTATGAATGCGATGAACTAAATCCCGGATGCTGGTTTCTACCCCACACCCGAGGTTGATCACCTCACCCACAGCCTCGGGGCAGGTGGCTGCGAGGATAAACCCATCGACCAGATTCTCGACAAAGTTGAACTCGCGGGTTTGCCGTCCTGCCGTGGTAATAATATCCTCACCGCGCAGGCACTTAATAATCAGTTCAGCAATTACCGCCCGAGGACTTTGATAAGGCCCATAGGCATTGAAGGGACGGAGCACCACAACAGGTTTATGGACAGAATGATGTTTCATCCGGGCATAGAGTTCCCCCGCGTATTTGCCGACAGCGTAGGGAGAGAGAGGAAAGGGCGTTGCCTGCTCTTGAAAGGGGACGCTGGCTTGGAGACCATAGACCTCGGAGGTGGAGATATAGATCAAGCGCTGATAGTCTTCATAGGACTCAAACAAGTTTGCGGTGCCTTTGGCATTACATTCCATCGCCTCAGAAACCTGGAGAAAACTGTCCCCGACATGGTTGTAGGCAGCCAGGTGAAAAATGATATCGGGCTGAAGGCGCTGAATCTGCCGCAGGGAGTCCGGGTTGCGAAGATCGGCTTCAATGGGGGTGATGTGCTCCCAAAATCCGACAATCCGAATATTGTCAATCACAGAGTAGTACTTGACGAGGACGGAGACTTCGGCCCCGGCCTCGACCAAACGGCGACACAGATGGGAACCAATGAAGCCACTGCCACCCGTCACCAAAACTTTTTTACGTGCTAGGGACAATCCGGTTCCTCCTGCTGGGTGAAAAAAMGCAACAAAATCCCGCTCAGCCTGATCTAATTCCTGGGGGGTATTAAAGGTGATCTGCGGCCCTGGGTAGGCATACATCCGTAATTGCCGCTGGGCAATCAACTGTCCAAAGAGTTGCACCAGCCCTTCTCCATCCGGTAATCGCAAGAGTTCAGGGTCAAGGTGCTCCAGGACGGAGCGCTCGAGGAGCATATGCCCCACATAGTATACCTGGAGGGGTTTTTCCTTAAAGGAACTGACCCAGCGATCGCCATCGGCGGTGACTAAACCAAAGGGACTTTTGACCTTAGCGGTGGTGATCGTAATTTTGGCACCACTGGCCTGATGATCCGCCAACATCGCGGGTAGATTGACATCAATCAGGGTGTCACCGTAGGCAATAAAGGCGCGATCTCCCATGAGGTCTTGCGCCTGGTGCAGCCGTGCTAACATGCTGGCCCGTTCCCCTGCCTGGGAAAATTCAAACGCCGCGTCTAAGGGAGTTTGACAAAAGAACTCCTGGATCATCTCTCCCCGGTAGCCAATGCAGAGCACAAACTCCCGGAATCCTTTGCGAATGTACGAACTCACCAGGTGTTGCAGAATGGGTTGGCCCTGTAGGGGAATCAGCGGCTTGGGGATTTGATTGGTTAACGGCTGCAATCGTGTACCACGACCACCGCAGAGAATCACGGTCTTCATTCTGCCAAGACTTGGCCCTGAAACACCCTACCGATTCTACACGGTTGAGGGTCGCAATCAGGAACTTGCCCGTGGAAGGCTCGGAGACAGGCATCAATCGCAGAGATCACAGGCGCTGTCGCAACCGCGACAGTGCCAACAACCGATTCGCCACCCTGGCACCGAACAACAGGCGGGCAAATAACCACCGGTGGGGAATTAAATGGTGGCGGAACATCCCCCAGCCAAAGTAGCGCAGGGTTGTCCAGACGTAGGCACGGGCGATCGCCCCCTGATGTTGCGCATCCGCAGTGGTCACCAGAGTCCAAATCGTGGCAGCGATATCCTGCCGCAGGGTTTGCTGGGCAGCCACGTTCAGCGATCGCTGCTGCACAAACACAGGCAATAGTTCCGCCAGGAGGACAATGGTGTCGGTGGCTGCTGGAGCCGATGTCGGCAAGATTTTTTGACTCAGGGGCATCAAGGCCAGGGTTAAGCGCTGGGTTGACCAGGTTGGCAACCAGGTCTGAACATTAACCACACTGGTTTGCAACGGCTCTCGGCGAGTTGGCTGATCGACAACCTGGGACAAGGATTGGGGATGCCAACGAATATCGGCCAAGATCTCCGGTAATACCGCGATTTTGGCTCCCTGTCGCAGGAACTGCCCATATAACTCGTAGTCCTGGGCCCAGGAAAAGGCAGGGTTGTAACCGCCGTAAGCGCGTAACAAGCTGGCGCGTACCATCATGCTGGAGTGAGCCAGACAGTTGATAAACAATAAATTCCAGGTAGTTTGAACGTCGCTGATGGGCGGTGGCGGTTCAAACAGTTGCTGACCGCTGGCATCAATATAGCGATAGCGACTGGTCAGCAGGGCAATTTCGGGGTGGGCGGAGAGAAAGGCTCTTTGGATTGCCAATCGCTGGGGGCGAGAGAGATCATCTGCGTCTTGAATCGCCAGATAATCTCCCCGCGCCTGCTCCACCCCAACATTTAAGGCGGGGGTGCGACCAATATCCCGACCCAGTTCAATGATACGAATGCGATCGTCCTGGAAGTGACGGGCGATCTGCACCGATCGATCCGTGGAACCGTTGTCCACCAGGATCAGTTCAAAGTCAGGGTCGGTCTGCCCCAAGAGACTGGCGATCGCAGCCTCAACGTAGGGTTCTCCATTGCGAACCGTCATAATCACACTGACAAAGGTCATCATGACTCCTGCCGGGGCGAGAAGTGTTGTTGGCAGAACCGTAAGGTCTGGCGAATATTGTCGGTCAAACTGATGTGGGGTCTCCACCCCCAAGCCTGTAGCCGATCGCAGCGAAAGTCTAAGCTACCAGGAGTCTCCTGGGGCAAGGGTTGGGGGCGCTCCAGCGGCAAGTGACGTCCGTAATCCGTCTGATAAATCCCTTGTACGGCCTGGGCAACTTCTAAAATACTGTAGGTTTTGAGGCCCCCCAGGTTTAGGGTCTGAATCTCAGGGGCAGGCTGGCGCATCACCTGTTCAATGGCAGCGACCACATCCCTTAAGGCAATAAAGTCGCGGACTTGCAACCCCGAAGACCTCAGTACTAGGCGTTGTTGCGCGATCGCCTGACGACATAAATCGTTGATCACAATCGTCCAGCAGTTGACATCGGGGGTGAGGGGGGGACCGTAGGAATTAGAGAGACGGAGAATAGTGGCTCCCTGTTGGCGCTGACGGGCGTACATGGTGGTGTAGAGTTCTGCCATCCCGTGGGTACTGCCATAGGGATGAATTGGGGCTAAGGGAGTCTCCTCCGTCACGCGATCGCGGCCATTGGCCCCATAGACATGAAAGGTTGACAGATAAATCAACTGAGCAGGGGCAGATCCTACGGCGGCCCAGAGATTTAACGTGCCCTCAACATTGACCCGCAACGCTGCCACGGGATCCCGTTGACAGCTGGGGGCATCCAAGGCCGCTAGGTGAATCACCCGATCAATGCCATCCCCAATGCCTCTCAGGGTCTGGGGTTGGGTCAGGTCACCTTGCCAAACTTCAAGCCCTGACACCCAAGCTTGTAACTCCAGGGGGTCCCGGCGCACCAGGAGGCGTAACTGACAGTCCGAACGCTGACGCAACTGCTCCACCAGCTGACCGCCAATATAGCCCAGGGCCCCCGTAATCAAGACCTTCATCGATGCTTTAAGGCCCAATCGTAGGGAATAGAGGGATCAAAAGGGTCTTTGCGTTCAATCTCAGTGGCCTCATGGGGGAGCGTGGCACAATTGGCGACCATGGCAGGCTCCACCCCAATCCCTTTAAATCCATTCCAGATCAAGGGCGGAATGGTGACCAATTGGTACTGATCGGGTCCGAGAAATAACTCTTGCACCACGCCTTTGGTCTCCGAATCTGGGCGATCGTCATAGAGAACCAGCTTTACCATGCCGCAGATGACTGCATAATTCAGAGTCATGCGTTTATGGAGATGCCACCCCTTAATCACTCCTGGATAGACCTTGGAAAAATAAATCTCCCCAAACTGCTGAAAATGGGGATCATCCATTCGCAACATATGGAAAATCGTGCCCCGCTCATCGGGGATTCGGCGGAGGGGATGGCTCTGAACACCCTCAATCATGCTGGCTTGCCCTCCTGATATCCTTGGGAAAGATAATTTCGATACCAAGCGACGGTTTCCCTTAATCCCTGGTCTAGGTCATAGGCAGGAGTCCACCCCAAGCAGTTTCTCGCGTGTTGCGCCGACAGATATTGATGGGGAATTTCGTGGTGGGCTTGATTGAGAATCACAGGGGACAAGTCCGATCGCCCCATCACTTGAATCAGCTGTTGAACCACTGCTAAGGCAGTGGCTTGACTTTCGTTACTGAAATTAAAAGCTTGCCCCACGACTCCTGTTTCCCCCATCTTTTCGGCTAGACACAGGTAGGCTAGCACTGCATCTTTCACATAGAAATAATCGCGAATGAACTGACCATTACTGCGAATAATCGGTGGTTCTCCCGCCAACAGTGATTGAATTGTACCCGGAATCAGGCGATTAAAATTCAAGTCGCCCCCGCCATAGAGATTGCCACAGCGGGTAATACACACCGGCAAATTATAGGTTTTGTAATAAGTATGGGCAATTAAATCAGCACAGCTTTTAGACACGTCATAGGGAAAGTAGCCTTGGAGCGGACTGGCTTCCGTATAGGGAAGCTGGGATTGCACTCCATAGGCTTTGTCACTGGAGGCAATCACAATCCGCTGCACCGTTGACACCCGCCGACAGGCTTCCAGGAGATTCCAGGTACCTTTGATGTTGGTTTCAAAGGTAGAAATGGGATTGCGATTGGCAATGCCAACAATGGTTTGAGCCGCTAGATGAAAGACGGTCTGAATTTCATATTCATTGAGGATGCGCTCCAGGGTGACAGCATCTTCAACGGTTCCTGAAACCCGAATCATCTGCTGGTCGAGTTGCTCTCGAAACAATCGGGAGTCAGGTACCCAATCCCTGACTAACCCCACCACCTGGGCTCCCCGATGGATCAACTCCTGGGTCAACCAGCCTCCGAGAAATCCACTACAGCCAGTTATCAACACAGGACATCTCAACCAGGGGTTACGCATCCCAGACGCTCCATGGTGCCTGCCCCTGCTGCCACAGTTCTTTGAGATACTCATAGTCCCGGAGAGTATCCATGCACTGCCAAAACCCTCGGTGGTGATAGACCTTCATCTGCCCTTGACTGGTTAATTGTTCTAGGGGTTCTCGCTCCAGCACACAGCTCCCCTCGGGGGTGAGGTATTCAAACACTAAGCGGTTAAAGACAAAATACCCTCCACTGATAAAGGCCTGCTGCACTTGGGGTTTCTCCCGAAACGACAGCACCTGATCCCCTTCAATCCCCAATTCCCCATAGCGAGAGGGCGGGGAGACCCCGGTGACGGTGCCAATTTTGCCGTGGGCATGATGAAAGTTGAGGAGGTCGTCGAGGTTGAGGTTACTAACCCCGTCGCCGTAGGTCAACATAAAGGTCTCACCCTCAATGTATGGTTCAATGCGCTTTACCCGTGCCCCCGTCATCGACTCTAAGCCCGTATCCACCAGCGTCACGCGCCAGTTAGTCTCAGGGTGTTGATCGAGTAATTGGCGGCGCTGACTCCCCAACTCAATCGTAAAGTTGCTGTGGAGCCATTCATAGTTGAGAAAAAACTGCTTAATCACATCGCCCCGGTAGCCAAGGCAGAGGATGAAGTCTGTCAACCCGAAGTGGGCATAGGTTTTCATGATGTGCCAGAGGATGGGCTTGCCCCCAATTTCCACCATCGGTTTGGGCTTAAACTCAGTTTCCTCCCGGAGGCGGGTGCCTTTACCGCCGCACAGAATCACTACTTGCATGCCTGATCTCACGGAAACCTGATCAGTCTACCCCAAATTTTGCTAATCCTGCGGGAAGCCAAGCACGGTAGACACGAATTGTCTCGGAAAAACTGCTATAACCTAAGCTTATAGCGGCGCTGGGGTTTTGGTGAACTTGAGGAAACATGGGTAAATCCATCGCAGTTATTGTAAGTGCTGTTTTGATCGGTAGCCTTGGAGCTATCTTGGTAACGCTCCAGTCTGCCCCCTCTAGACTGGCTGCTGCGGTCAACAGCCCTAGCGATCCGGTCATTGCTGCGGCTGGGGATATTGCCTGTGAGCCAACCATGAACAGCAATATCAATGGGCGGCAAGCCGGACAGACCTGCCACATGCAAGCCACCTCTGACCTGTTGATGGCGCAAAGGTTTGAGGCTGTGTTGGCCCTAGGCGATCTCCAGTACGAGGATGGAGCCTTAGTCAAGTTCCAAAAATCCTATGATTTGACTTGGGGGCGAGTGAAAGCGATCACCCATCCAGCGGTGGGGAATCATGAGTATGGAACCCCAGGGGCAGCAGGTTACTTCAGTTATTTTGGCGGGGCGGCTGGTGCCAAAGACAAAGGCTATTACAGCTTTGATATTGGGGCTTGGCATTTGATTGCGCTGAATGCCAATTGTACTAAGGTAGGATGTCAGGCTGGCTCTGCCCAAGAACAGTGGTTAAAGGCAGACTTAGCAAAGCATCCGGCCAAGTGTACCTTGGCCTATTGGCATCAACCCCGGTTTTCTTCAGCATTGCACGGTAATAATGCGGCTACTGATGCCTTCTGGCAGGATTTATACCAGGCAGGAGCCGAGATTGTCCTGAACGGACATGACCACGATTACGAACGCTTTGCTCCCCAAACTCCCGCCGCGATCGCCGATCCCCAGCGAGGAATTCGGGAGTTTGTAGTGGGGACAGGGGGGAAAAGCCTGTATCCCTTTATCAAGGTGCAACCCCGAGAGTGAAGTTCGCAATGATGATACGTTCGGGATTCTCAAGCTGGTGTTACACGCCAATAGCTATGAATGGCAGTTCATCCCAGAAAATGGTAAGACGTTTACAGATTCAGGGAGTGGCACTTGCCATTAAAGGTAGCGGATGGCAGGTAGCCTAGGATAGCTTTAGAGGATGCAGCGCCGATGCTGGGAGGCTGCCTGACTCCCTATGGGGATAGCTGCGGCAACTGCTGAATTTGTGCCTTGAGTTGCTCAGAGCTGTGGGCAGGGTCGAGGCAGCTGAGACCCTGGCAGACCAGCCCCACCACCCCTGTGGGCAAATTAGGGGCAAGGGCGAGGACGACGGTTGGCAGGTACTGCTGGCTCAGGGTGGCAATTTCAGCCGCAGAGGTACGAACTAAGATTGGATGCTGATACCAGCCGAGGGCCGCGAATAGGCTGGGACAGGCGCGAGAAAATTGGGTCATGACGCTACCAAAGCTTTGCAATGCCTGCTCCGCTTGCTGAAAATAGCCTAGATTCTCGGTCAAGAGAAAGAGACGCACCAAATTTGCGATCGCAATACCATTGGCAGCAGGCGTGGCACTGTCCATGTAACTTCGTTCCCGCACCAACAGGTCAGCGCTGGCATCCACCGCAGTGTTAAAGTACCCGCCGACATCTTGACCCCAGAGCCAACGATCCACCTCAGCTTGGATCTGTATCGCCTGAGTTAACCCAGCCGACCGCCTGCTCCGGCAAGTTGGCGAGACTCGCCTGATGCAAGTCCAGCAGTGCCTTGACTAACAAGGCATAGTCTTCCGCCTGGGCCAAGATCTGGGGGGAACCATCATAATTGAGGCGGTGTAACCGCCCCCCTGCCATTGGTGATCGAGAATGAATTGAGCCGCATCAGTGGCCAGTTGGAGATAATTGGGCTGCTGCCAGACCGTGGCTGCCCGTGCCAGCCCGGAAATGATCAAACTATTCCAGGCCACAATCATTTTGGGATCGGTGACGGGGGGAATCCGACCCGGCCACGGATGGGATCTGGCTGCTTGATTATCCAGAGCGGGAGGAAAGGTCTCGATCCCATTGGGGAGAGTACCGTAGCGCTGGGCAAACAACTGGGCGATCGCCGCTTCTACTTCATCGGAAAGCAGGCCGAGATGACGACGCTGGAGGACGTTTTGGCCTTCGAAGTTCCCCTGGGGTGTGACCGTAAAGGCTGCTTGTAAGTTAGCTAGTTCCTTCTCCTGCAGCAGCCGTTCCAGATCCCGGTAATCCCATACATAAAAAGCGCCTTCTTCCGGTTCAGGGGCAGTGGCCTGGATGAAACTGTCCGCATCCTGAGCGGCGTAGAAATATCCCTGGGGGGATCTCATTTCCCGTTTGAGCCACTGTACAGTACCGGCGATCGCCCGCTCCAAAGCCGGTTCCTTAACCCCAGCACTCCAGAGATTTGCGAAAAACTCCATGATCTGCCCATTGTCATAGAGCATCTTTTCAAAGTGGGGGACTGTCCAAGTGGCATCGACGGTGTAGCGATGAAAGCCCCCCCCGACATGGTCATAGATTCCCCCCAGTGCCAGATCTTGTCCCCGCTGGGCACAGACGCGGTAGGCTTGCTCACGGCTATCCCAGTAGACCGTGCCCTGTAGGGCCAAATTCGCATAGGGCATCATCGGGAAACAAGGCCCGACTCCAGCCGCAGCAATCACACCGGTATTCTGTTCCACGCCAGTTTGGAGCAAGTTGGCAGGTAATTGCTGGAGAGGCTGAAGCTGGACAGCCTGCTGCAAATGGTCGAGAAGTTCAGTCTGGAGCGATCGCACCTTGCCATGTTCCTGGTTATAGTAGCGCCGCACGGCCTCTAAGACCTGCAAAAAACCGGGTCGTCCATAGCGAGGTTCGAGGGGGAAATAGGTACCACCATAGAACGGCACCAAGTTTTCTGGGGAGAGGAACAGATTCATCGGCCAGCCCCCTTGGCCCGTCATCATTTGTAATGCCTGCATGTAAATGCTATCCAGATCGGGGCGTTCTTCCCGATCCACCTTAATGGGGAAGAAATAGGTGTTCAGATAGTCGGCGATCTCCGGATCGGAAAAAGCTTCACCTTCCATGACCGTGCACCAGTGGCAACTGGAATAGCCGACGGACAGAAAAATCAACCGCTGATCCTTCCGGGCGGTTGTCAGGACTTCCTCACACCAAGGCCACCAGTCAATAGGATTCTCAGCGTGTTTTCGCAGGTAGAGACTTTGGGCTTGAGCCAGACGATTGGGCATAGTCAGAGGAGGCATTGCCAGTTGATAGTTTACCTCGGTGGTGATTGGCATCGCCGCTCCTCGGAGGCTAAAACGGTCTGCGGCGATCACCGCTGCCCAGGCACAGACAGCAAAAGCCCCTGGGAGTCTGACCATGTTTCGACCCCAGGGGCTATTTCTTCCGAATTACTCCTCACACTGGGTTAACTTTAAAACCGTCTGCAGATGTTAGAGCTAGAAAGAGTGCCACTTTCTTGATTGTCCTTACCGCTCTGCCTCCCAATGAGGGGGTTCCGGCATCCCAGCGCTCTTCAAGATATGCAGAATTTTATCGGGCTGATCCAACTCTCCGACGATGCGGCGCACCGGGCGCGGCCACACTCTCACCAGCGTCGGGGTTGCCAAGACTTGATCGACCTCGGCTTGCTCAGGATGCTGATGGATATCTATCACCTTCAACGTATAGGGGTCGTGGAGGGACTGCTCCAACAGTTGATGGAGAATATTCAGCGTCCGCTCCGTCGCCAGACTATGCCCAGAGACAAACAACCGGAGCACATAGCCGGAGGGCACTGGGGATGCTGCTAGCGAACGAGGTGTCGTTGTTTCTAAAAAGGTTTCGGGGTTGCTCAAGGCGCACTACTAAATCATGCTCTTCCCAGAGTTGGGGAAATTGGTGACGATAGGTTGCCAGCAACATGGGGTCACATAAACTAGTCTGCGAATCGGCGGGGTGCCAGGGGAGGTTCCCCAAGTTGAACACCGCATTCAGCAGTGCCTGGTAGCGTAAAACCGGGGGATAAGCTTCCCCAAAGACCTGAACTTTCTGAGTATGGGGATCTCGCCAGCGATCGACGGTGGCAGTATAACAGGGAACTAAAAAAATGCGGCGGCTCCGTCAGACCCAGCAGTTCCTGGAGAGCCGTACAGAGATGGAGATGCCAGCGACTCTGTTTGCTGACATCGATGCCATAAATCAGATCTCCCCCCGGTGTAAACAGGGCGATGCCTTTGAAGAGATTGGGAGAATGCACCTGGAAGTCTGGAGGCAAGGGATGGAAAGATAGAGAAAGTCAAGTCACTTTGATTATGACCGAGCAAGTCGGAATGGTATACATCGTGGGAGCAGGGCCAGGTGATATTTCTTGCCTGACCCTCAGGGCATTGCAGATTCTCGACCGGGCGGAAGTCCTGGTTTATGATGCCCTGATCGACAGCCGTGTCCTGGCCTTAGTCCCGAAAGACTGTTGCATCCTGCAGGTGGGCAAGCGAGCGGGACAGCCCAGCACTCCCCAAACTGAGATTAATCGCCTGCTGGTGGATTACTGCCAGCAAGGGAAGCGGGTGGTTCGCCTCAAAAGTGGCGATCCGTTTGTCTTTGGCCGCTGTGCCGACGAATTACAAGCTCTGATCGACGCTGGCTGTGGCTTTGAAGTTGTACCGGGACTCTCCTCAGCCCTGGCAGCTCCCTGCCTAGCGGGGATTCCCCTCACAGATCCTCTCCGGAGTCGCTGTTTTGCCGTGGTCACTGCCCACGAGCCAGCGGCTTTGAACTGGCCCGCCTTGGCTCAGATCGAAACTCTGGTGAGTTTTGATCGGGGGGGCAAGGTTCTGGGGGAAATCGTGCACCAGTTACAGCATCTTGGGCGATCGCCCAAGATGCCCATTGCGATCCTGCGTTGGGCAAGCCACCCCCAGGAGCAAGTCTGGATCAGTTCCCTAGGCACCGTGGTGGCTGATACCGTCGGTAAGTCCCTTGCTCCTGCCGTCATTGTGATTGGAGAGGTGGTGAACTTACGGACTGATTTACAGCCTCTGGAGAGCCGACACCCCCCCATAGGGACGACCCTTGCTGCCCTGGTAGCGCGGCAATGGCTGCCTCCGGTATCCGATCCTGTACTCTTGAACCCTTCTGTATCTATATCTATATCTATGACTGCAACCGAGCCGCTGCCGCCCCTGCCCTTGAGGGGTAAAACCATTCTCGTAACCCGCGCTGCCGGACAGTCGAGTCAGTTTTGCCAGCAATTGCAACAGCAAGGTGCAACGGTGCTAGAAATGCCAGCCCTGGAAATTCAACCGCCTGGGAGTTGGGAGGCATTGGATCGGGCGATCGCCCAGCTAACCTCCTATTCCTGGTTAATTCTCACCTCTGCCAATGGGGTTGACTACTTTTTCCAACGGTTGGCAACCCTTGGCAAGGATGTTCGAGGACTGGCCGGGGTGAAAATTGCCGTCGTCGGTGAAAAAACAGCCCTCAGTTTGCAGCAGCGTGGGTTGCAGCCGGATTTCATTCCCCCTCACTTTATTGCCGATGCCCTCGTGACCCATTTTCCGGAACCTGTGAGGGGGCAAAGGATTCTATTTCCCAGGGTGGAAACTGGAGGACGGGAGGTCTTAGTGCAGGAATTAACCGCCCAAGGGGCGATCGTTATCGAGGTAGCAGCCTATCAGTCAGGGTGTCCCCCTGAGATTGAACCTGCGGTCTCCGCTGCCCTCCAAACCCGACAGATTGATATCATTACCTTCGCCAGTTCCAAGACCGTGGCATGCTGTTGTCAACTCCTGGGTACCCAGGCAACGGAGCTGCTGAAGTCGGTCTTGATTGCTTCCATTGGCCCCCAAACATCCCAGGCATGCCGGAGGTTGCTGGGACGTGTGGATATTGAAGCAAAGAACTATACTTTGGAGGGGCTGACGCAGGCAATCTCGGAGTCAATGATGCACGCTGACAGAACTCATGGGTAAGGATCGATCAACGCAGAGGTGGATGAATGGGATTGTCAGTCGTCAACAACCCTCAGCAGGAGTCCAGGGCAAACGACGGCGGTGGCTACTCTCCCTCAGCCTAGGGATGACCCTACTAGGAGCCAGCCTCATTGCCGACAACGGGGCAGCCAGTGCCCGACAACGCCACCGACCCGAGGCGACCCCTCCCCCCGTTGATGCTTCCCCCCCCAATGCTGAGATGATGCGGCGGGAAACGAACCTCCGCGTGGAGTACTTTGTCAATCAAGGCAATGGGCACTTTGCCCAGCGAGACTATCGAGGAGCGATCGCCGCCTATACCCAGGCACTCCAGGTCGATCCCAACAATGACAGCGTTTACTACAACCGAGCCAATGCCAGGATGCTCCTAGCGGACTACGGCGGAGCCCTGACCGACTATGGTTACGCGCTGCAGCTGAATCCTGGGAGTGTCAATTCCCTGATTGGTCGAGGACTGGCCTTCTATAACCAGGGCAACTTGCAGTCGGCGATCATCGACTATAACCGGGCGATCCAGCTTGACTTCAACAATGGCTATGCCTATCTCAATCGGGGCAATGCCTATTTTCGCCGGGGTGCCTATCGAGCTGCGATCGCGGATTACAACAAGGCATTACCCTACGGTTCCGACTTCTTTGAAGCTTATTACATTCGTGCGACAGCCCGGTTTCGCCTCGGCGATTACCCCGGAGCCGTTGCCGATTACTCCGAAGCCCTGCGCCTCAACCCCCAGCAGATAGATATTGCCTATAAACGCGCCACGGCCCGCCTGCGCATGGGAGATAACCAGGGAGCCGTTGCCGATTTTAACTTTGCTCTCCGCTTCTATCCCAGCGATCCAACGCTCTACTACGAACGGGGTACGGCCCGTTCTCGTCTGGGAGATAAGCCAGGAGCTATTGGCGATCTCCAGCAGTCGGCATCCCTGTATCAACAACAGGGCAATTACGAAGCTGCACAACGGGCAACGGCGTTGGTGATTCAACTGCAAACCCCCCCCGAAACCGCCCCCCGCCCCGAAACCAAAGACTCCCCCAGTCAAAAGAGTCAACTTTCCCCATGACCCGCCTTGAGAGTCCGCCGCAACGGTGGATTGGTCTCACGGGCGGCATTGCCACTGGCAAAACCACGGTAGCTAACTACCTGGCAACTCACCACCAATTGCCGATCCTGGACGCCGATGACTACGCGCGGGAGGCGGTGGCACTCGGTTCTGGGATTCTAGCCCGGATCGTGGATCGCTATGGTAGCGAGATCCTCTGTGCCGATGGTCAGTTGCATCGTCAACGCCTGGGGGCGATCGTGTTCAATCATGCCACTGAGCGCCAGTGGCTAGAGCAGCAAATCCATCCCTTCGTGCGCCATCGCCTGGTTCAGGAACGTCAAGCTTTCCCAGCGGCACAATTTCCCTGCTTGGTTTTGGTGATTCCCCTGCTCTTTGAAGCCCAGATGATGGATCTGGTGACGGAGATTTGGGTGGTATTTTGTACCCCTGCCCAACAACTGGAGCGACTCTGCCATCGCAACCAGCTCACCCCGGCCCAAGCCCAAGCCCGCATTCATAGCCAATGGCCACTGACCGAGAAAATTGCCCGCGCCCACGTGGTTCTGGACAATTCCACCCGTCTCGGGAGGCTCTATCACCAAATTGATATTGCCGTTGCCTCTCAGCAATGATTACAGGATCAGGCAATGACCTGTTGGGGGGATTCCTGGGGGAGATTCATCGCCACACGAGGAAGGCGATGTTTGAATCCACAAAGAATTTCCCAAGAAATGGTGCCTAGGAGGGCGGCCCAATCGTCTGCCGTAATTTGATACCCCCCGTCCCGACCCAGGAGTGTGACCACTTCCCCTTCCTGCACCTCCGGTATCTGGCTGATGTCAAGCATCAGTTGATCCATGGTTACGGCCCCGATCTGGGGGACACGCTCTCCTCGAATTAACGCAGTCATACGGCCGGAGAGATTGCGAGGAACGCCATCGGCATAGCCAATCCCCACCACGGCAATCCGAGCCGTTTCCTCAGCAAAGAACTGGTGACCATAGCTGACCCCTGTTCCCGGTTGAATGGTCTTCACCTGGGTGACTCTGGCTTTCACTTGCAGCGCTGGTTGTAAGTCCACCACTGATTGCAGGTGGGGAGCCGGACAGAGACCGTAAATTCCCAGTCCCACCCGGACGAGATCGTAGTGCAAGGCTGGATCGGTGAGGGTGGCTGCCGAATTTGCCAGATGTAAGCGAGGCGGGGTAATGCCGGTGGCTCGCAGCTGGGCGATCGCTCGTTGGAAGCGGGCTTGTTGCTGACGCATCATCGTCGGGTCAGGGTTATCGGCGGTCGCCAAATGGGAATAGATACTGGTGATTTCCAGTCCGGGTAGGCGATGCACCAATTGCACAAACTCCGTTGCCGCCTGCCAGGGGGTGCCCAGTCGTGACATCCCGGTGTCTAACTTCACATGCACCCCTAGGGTTTGTCCTAAGGCACCCAAGGTTTCTGAAAACACCAGGGCTTGCTTGGGGGTGCAGAGGGTTGGTTGTAATTCCCAGCCAGCGATCGCCTGAATTTGTTCAGGGGTATGGGTGGCTCCCAAGATCAGAATCGGGGCTCGAATCCCAGCTTCCCGCAGGGCAATGCCCTCTGGAATCGTCGCCACCCCTAACCAGGTAACACCATGCTGCAAGATTGTCTGGGCAACTGTAACAGCTCCATGGCCGTAGGCATCTGCCTTCACCACCGCCATCAGATCGGTCTGGGGCGACAACAGCCCCCGGATCTGGCGGACATTGTGCGCCAGTGCGGTCAAATCCACTTCAACCCATGCCCGCTCCCGTAGCGGCTCCCTTGGCAAGTCACAGCAAGGGGGGGCAACGGCTGGATTTCGTTCCCAGTTAAACATGATTTCTCACTCCTTCACCACACACTATTCAGTTATTGGTCGGGTGCCTGAGGGGCGATCGCGACCCACCGATGCCAGTTGCTGCCAAAAGCATAGCCTGAGTCGATTGGAGTTTCAAACTCCGAATCATCCAAAATTGTTTTGGGGTGGTCGTTTCCTGAGTTAGCAAACCCAGAAATTTTGCCGGAGATTGCAGCTGCTGTGTTACCATCTGTGAAAATCTAAACTTCTCTTGATCATCAATGAGCAAGGTTCTGGTGCTGAATGCCTCCTACGAACCGCTCAACATCACCAGCTGGCGACGGGCGGTTGTCTTGTTGATCAAAGGTAAAGCGGAACAGGTCGAACACAACGGTAAAGTTGTCTACTCAGGATTTCCTCTTCCTACGGTGATTCGGCTCCGCCACTATGTGCGAGTTCCCTACAAAGAAATTCCTTTGACCCGTCGCAACATTCTCCATCGGGATAGTCATGCCTGCCAATACTGTGGCTATACCGGAGAGAACTTGACCCTCGATCATGTGCTACCCCGATCACGGGGGGGGCTGGACACTTGGGAAAATATGGTGACCGCTTGCGTTCATTGCAACGTTAGGAAAGGAAATCGTACCCCCAAAGAAGCGAATATGCTTCTGCGGCATTCCCCCCCGCAAACCCTACAGTAGCCTCTATTTTGAGGTGGCTAAACACCTGAAAAGTGGCCGCCACGGTGAATGGCAAAAATATGTGATTGGTTCAGATCTGCCAGCGGAACCTTACAATGCGGATGGCAATGGCAAATTCTCGGTGTTTAGTTTCTGAAGCCTGAATGGTTTTACTTAGGATTTTTCAGACCGATGCGGAAGCACCCCGAATTTGCCTGTAGTCAAGAAGTCAGGAATTTGCTTGGGCATTTAAAAGAATGAGGCAACAACAAGGCGTTACAGTGTGGTTCACGGGTCTAAGCGGTGCCGGGAAAACCACGATTAGTCGAGCAGTTGAGAAAGAACTCCGCGATCGAGACTATAAAGTCGAAATCTTAGATGGAGATATCGTGCGGGAAAATCTGACGAAAGATCTGGGTTTCAGCCGCGATGATCGGGATGAGAATATCCGTCGAATTGCCTTTGTGGCTTCATTACTGACACGAAATGGTGTCATTGTGCTGGTTTCAGCTATTTCACCCTATCGGGAAATTCGGGAGGAAGTCCGCCAACGGATTGGTCACTTTGCCGAAGTTTTTGTCAATGCTCCCCTGTCAGTCTGTGAACAGCGGGATGTGAAAGGGCTTTACAAACGAGCGCGGGCTGGCGAAATTAAGAACTTCACAGGCATTGACGACCCCTACGAGCAACCCCAAAGTCCTGAAATTGAATGTCGAACGGATCTTGAAGCCATTGATCAGAGTGTGATCAAGGTACTGACCTATCTGGAGACAGGCGGGTATTGCAAACCGAGTCTGTCAGCTGTCACCACTGGGTGATTGATAGGAACACCAGTCACTCCAACTGCCTGCGTAGAGTTTACCGGTTGAAATACCGGCGATCGCCAGGGAGAGTAGATCGACGCAGGCAGTCACTCCTGAGCCGCAGTAGACAATAATTTCATCGGCTGCCTGTAGCCCTGCCCAGCGTTGCTGCTGCTCAGAGAGAGGTCGAAGATAACCATGGGGGTCTGTGATCTCCTGCCAGGGATAGTTAACAGCTCCGGGAATGTGTCCAGCAATTGGGTCAATCGGCTCCTGTTCCCCCCGATAACGTACGGCTTCCCGCGCATCAACCAAGGCAACCCCCGGCAACTCCTTATGGGCTTTGACGGTGGCGATATCGACAACGTAGTCGGGGCGAAGTTGGGGAATGAATCGCCCCGACTTCCATAGTGGCAGCTGTGAAGTCACTGAGTAGCCCGCTCTTTGCCAAGCTGTGAATCCCCCATCGAGCACTGCAACTCGCGGATGCCCCAAGTAATGGGCCAACCACCAGAGGCGGGCAGCAAATGCCAGTTTAGAGTCGTCATAGGCGACGAGGAGGGTTGGCGGAGGGGAATCGCCAGAATGAAGTCCCATCGCGGTAAAGGTTTGGGACAGAGTGTCGGGATGGGGGAGGGGATGTCGTCCGCCATGCCGTTGCAATGGGCCAGAGAGATCTCGGTTGAGATCGAGATAGTAGGCACCGGGGAGGTGCCCGATTTGATATTGCTGCTGACCCCAGATCGGATCTGTCAAGGAAAATCGACAGTCCGCAATCACCACCTGGGGATCTTGGAGATGATCCCACAGCCAAGCAGCCGAAACCACCCGTTGAGACTCCGTCATAGCCTATTCACAGCAGTGAGCCTCTTTCACTTTAGCAAGCATCGCGGATGCTCGACCTCTTGGAGACGGAGGGCTGGCAGAGCGTTATCATAGGCTGATTTTCACACCACCCAACCTAGCTTCATGGGGATGTGGTTTGTTTGCCAGTCCCGCTCAGAGGTGGGCTGAATCGGCTAAGATGCTGGCAAAGATCCCCCTCCGAGCGGCGGCAATGTGATCACAGGGGCTGCTGCTGGGAATACTCAATTCTAAAATGCACACCTCTGATTTCCCTGACCTTGAGATGAACCCTGTCTCCACTCCTGTTGTTCCACCTCCCACCTCTCAATCAACTCCGGTGATCCAAACCCTGGAACTCTCCAAGCGTTACCGCCTGGGGTTTTGGTTAAACCAGACGATTGACTCCTTAAAGCAATGTACGCTCACCGTGTTCCAGGGTGAAACCTTTGGCTTACTTGGACCCAATGGTGCGGGCAAAACCACGCTCCTCAAGGTTTTACTGGGGATTGTGCAGCCCACGGCGGGGCGGGGGTTTTTGCTGGGGAAGGCGATTGGCGATCGCAGCATTAAGCAGCGGGTCGGGTACCTGCCCGAAAATCCCTACTTCTACGACTATCTCAGCGGCTGGGAATATCTAGAGTTCACCGCGGGTCTATTTGGGATTCCCCGGTCTGTCCAACGCCAACGAATTCCCCAATTGTTAGATCTGGTGGGGTTGGCTCAATCTGCCGCCCGGAAAAAGCAACTACGGCAGTACTCTAAAGGGATGCTTCAGCGCATCGGCATGGCTCAGGCGCTGATCAATGATCCAGAATTGGTGTTTCTGGATGAGCCCATGTCGGGGTTAGATCCGATGGGACGCTACCAGATTCGTGAGATTATTTTGTCCCTCAAAGCCCAGGGCAAAACCATCTTTTTTAATAGTCATGTGTTGTCGGATGTGGAAATCATCTGCGATCGCGTCGCCATCCTGGCTCAGGGTGAACTAATCTGTATCGGCGCTCTAGATGAACTGCTCGGCCATGTCGATGAGTACCATATCAAAGGTCGGGGGGGTGATCCAGCTGCTTTGACCCAATGGATACCCGGCCTAGAGATGCAAGACCACTTTTGGGAGGGGCATCTCCAGGGCTTGCCCCAGGACTTTTTGACGACCCTTGCGGCCATGGATGCCCAAATTATTGCTCTCAATGTCGTCCGCCCTTCCCTTGAAGAATTTTTTATTCAGCAACTCCAGCAACGGGGAATCCGTTCCAGCAGCTAGGGTGACATCGGAATACCTAGGAATCGCTATAGGCATCCATCGGTAAGCAGGCACAAACCAGATTGCGATCGCCGTAGGCATTGTCAATCCGCCCCACCGCTGGCCAGAATTTATGTTCCCGTGTCCAGACGGAGGGAAACACGGCCTGTTCTCGGGAATAGGGACGATTCCAGTCTGCGATCGTTAAGTCCACCGCGGTGTGGGGGGCAGTTTTTTAGCAGATTGTTGTGGCGATCGACTTCACCCCGCTCAATCGCTTGAATCTCAGCCCGGATGGCAATCATGGCCTCACAGAAGCGATCAAGTTCCTGCTTCGACTCACTCTCCGTTGGCTCCACCATCATGGTGCCAGCCACGGGCCAGGACACCGTCGGCGGATGGAATCCATAGTCAATCAACCGCTTGGCAATGTCATCAACTTCAACCTCAGCGGTTTTCTTAAACTGGCGCAAATCCAGGATGCATTCGTGGGCCACCAACCCCTGCTGACCTTGATAGAGAATCGGGTAGTAGGGTGCCAGCCGATGGGCAATGTAGTTGGCATTGAGAATCGCCACCTCCGTTGCCTGGGTCAAACCTTGAGCCCCCATGAGGGCAATGTATACCCAGGAGATGGGCAGAATGCTACCACTGCCCCAGGGAGCTGCCGCCACTGCCCCCACTCCCTGCGATCCCCCCGTTGCCACCACTGGATGACCGGGGAGGAACGGCAGCAGATGGGCAGCCACCCCGATGGGCCCCATGCCGGGGCCACCACCCCCATGGGGAATACAGAAGGTTTTGTGGAGATTCAGATGGCAAACATCGGCTCCAAAATCCGCCGGGCGGCATAATCCCACCTGGGCATTCATATTGGCACCATCCAAATACACCTGACCACCACACGCATGGACAAGGGCACAAATCTCGCGAATGCCTTCCTCAAAAACCCCGTGGGTGGAGGGATAGGTGACCATCAAGGCCGCCAATTGTTGTTGGTGCTGCTTGGCCTTGGCTCTCAAATCGGCGATATCGATATTGCCGTGGGCATCACAGGCGATCGCTACCACTTGCATCCCGGCCATGACGGCACTGGCGGGGTTGGTGCCATGGGCAGATTGGGGAATTAAACAAACGGTGCGATGCCCTTCCCCGCGATGTTGATGGTAGGCCCGAATCACCAGCAGCCCTGTATATTCCCCCTGGGAACCGGCATTGGGTTGCAGGGAAATGCCCGCAAATCCAGTAATTTCTGCCAGCCATGTCTCTAGTTGTTGAAACAGCAGTTGGTAGCCCTGGGCTTGCTCTAGGGGGACAAAGGGGTGCAGTTGCCCAAACTCCGGCCAGGTCACCGGTACCATCTCAGCAGTGGCATTTAACTTCATGGTGCAGGAACCCAAGGGAATCATGGCCGTGGTCAGGGAGAGATCCTTGGCCTGCAAGCGATGGATGTAGCGCAATAATTCGGTTTCAGAATGGTAGCGATGAAACACCGGATGGGTGAGGTAGGGGCTGGTGCGAGGACCATAAGCTGCCGGTGTTTCTGCCAGCAAAGCTGACACTGTAAAGGGTAGAGGCTGTTCCTCGGCAAAGAGGGTCAGCAAATCCTGGAGATCTTGCAGCGTTGTGGTTTCATTGAGGGAAATGCCCAGACTATTTGGGGCGATCGCCCGCAGATTGATCCGCTGCGATCGCGCCCGTTCCAGTAACCTCCACCCTCGATGCACCTCAACCTGAATCCGCACAGTGTCAAAGTAGGGCGGCTGTCCCAGTTGATAACCCAGTCGCTGTAAACCCAGGGCTAGGGTCTGGGTAAGTTGTTGAATCCGCTGGGCAATTTGTTTCAGACCCGCTGGCCCGTGGTAGACGGCATACATCCCAGCCATCACTGCCAATAAAACTTGGGCGGTACAAATATTACTGGTGGCTTTATCGCGGCGGATATGTTGTTCACGGGTTTGCAGTGCCAACCGCAGTGCCGGGTGACCGTGGACATCTTTAGATACCCCCACCAACCGTCCAGGAATCTGCCGCTTGTAGGGTTCTCGGGTGGCAAAGTAGGCCGCATGGGGGCCGCCATACCCCATGGGAATACCAAAGCGTTGGGTATTGCCAATGGCAACGTCGGCTCCAAATTCACCGGGGGGAGTCAAGAGCGTTAAGCTCAGGAGATCAGCAGCCACAATTGCCAGGGCTCCCCTTGCGTGGGCCTGGTCAATGAAGAGCTGGTAGTCATAAATGGCCCCATCGCTGGCGGGATATTGCAGCAAGACAGCAAACACTGGGGTGTCAAAGTTAAAGCTGCGATGATCTCCTACCACTACCTCAATGCCCAGGGGTTGAGCACGGGTTTGCACCACGGCGATGGTTTGCGGATGACAGGTATCGGACACCCAAAAAGTCTTCACCCCCTGCTTCGCCTGGAGACCATAACACATCGTCATAGCTTCCGCCGCCGCGGTGCCCTCATCCAGAAGCGAGGCATTGGCGATTGCCAATCCGGTGAGATCACTCACCATGGTCTGGAAATTCAGCAGGGCTTCTAAGCGCCCCTGGGCAATTTCCGGCTGGTAGGGAGTGTACTGGGTATACCAGCCAGGATTTTCTAAAATATTGCGCTGAATCACTGGCGGGGTAATGCAGGGGGAGTAGCCCATGCCTAGGAAGGAGCGAAATACCTGATTCTGAGCGGCGATCGCCCGCAGGGTTTGTAAAACATCATACTCACTGCGTCCAGCAGGGAGTTGTAGCTCTCGAGATAGGCGAATCGCAGGGGGCACGGTTTTGGCAATCAGAGCGGCCAAGCTCGGGAATCCTAGAACTTCTAGCATCTGTGCCTGATCCGCCAGACTTGGCCCCAGATGGCGCGGCACAAAGTCCTCCCCTGCCCAAGCCTGCACCGTTCCCCGATCGGTTTGGGGATCTTGGGTCGATGGCGCAACTAGGATGGAATCCCCTCCTGGAGTGGGATCAATGGAACGGGTGACAAGAGCCTGAGCCTGATGGGTGTTGGCAGCGTCAATCAGGGATTCGGACATGGGAGGGGCTAACCTGGAGGCGAGACAGTAAGAAAAACCTTTCTGACTATTCTGCAACAATTAGCAACAAATGGTTGGACAGGGGCTATTCTCCTTCGACGAGCTGACGATATTCATCGGCAGAGAGGGTCTCTTCCACATCGAGGTCATGCAGCCGCACCTTCAGCAGCCAGCCTTCACCGTAGGGGTCTTCCGCCAACTGCTCGGGGGCCTCGATCATTGCCAGGTTGCGTTCAATCACGGTGCCCACCACAGGAGATTTCAGATCCTCGACGGCTTTGACCGATTCCACCGTGCCAAAGGATTCCCCTTTGACCATGGCATCCCCAATTTCTGGCAACTCCAGGAACACAATGTCGCCCAACTGATCAACGGCAAAGGCACTGATCCCAATCGTGGCAATTTCTCCTTCTAGGCGGACATATTCGTGGCTGTCCAGATATTTCAAGTCGTCGGGATATTCCAGGGTCATGTCAGTTCCTCATCCGATAAATCATATCCAGCAGGACTGCTTGCCATTATTCCCGAAATCCGGGTTGGGTTTTGCACGGGATGGGAGAAATTTCCTGAGGTGGATCAATGGCAACTTCACAACAAAATAATTCTTCTAGAGGCGCTAGGCTGGTTTTGAGGCCAAGCCACTAGGAGCACCCCTAATGCAGGACAATTCTAAACCAACCCTGACCCGTGAGCTCAAGACCCATGCTCAGATTCTGGGGGGCTGTGTGGCGGTCTTTTGGGGGCTGGAAGTGGTGGATACAGTGCTACGGGGAAGTTTAGATCGCTTTGGGATTGTTCCCCGATCGCTGACAGGACTCAGGGGGATCTTATTTGCCCCCTTCCTGCATCTGGGTTTTTCCCATGTGATTGCCAACACCATCCCGTTTTTGATCTTGGGTTGGCTGGTGATGCTCCGCCGCCGCAGTGACTTCTGGATCGTGAGTCTGGTCACCATGGTGGTCAGTGGTTTGGGGGTGTGGCTAACAGCCCCCGCGGGGAGTGTGACCGTTGGAGCGAGTGGCTTGATTTTTGGGTATTTGGGATTTTTGCTGCTGCGGGGATACTTTGAGCGCAGTTGGAGCGCCCTCTTTTTGGCGGTGGTGGTCGGTGTGGTCTATGGTGGCCTGATCTGGGGAGTTTTACCGGGGCAACCGGGAATTTCCTGGCAGGGGCATTTGTTTGGTTTTATTGGCGGGGCGATCGCGGCTTGGTTGTTATCTCAATCCCCCGAAGATGTCTCACCTGACTAAATACAAGTATTTGCCAATTGTGTGACAGCTCCTTGGATAGGGTATTTCAGGGTATACAACAGATGAACCAGATGAGTGGATAAAAAATCCCTCCGGGAGTTCTTATATCCTTCCCCCTTGCACATGCCTCAATCAGCACTCAGAACTTGAAGCAGCAGACAGGAGTGCACGTCAATGAGCCAGGGTGAGGTTCTATACGCTTGTAAAGCGTGATACCTTGTTATATCGATGGTTTGGGTTATTAATTGGTTGCCATCCATTGAGCTAGAATGCTGGCGCTGAATCGTTTTTTCCTTTTGCGGAGGTTAGGTGAGTATGTTTGAACTTGAGGCATTGTTACTGGGAATTGAGCCCTTGACCGCATTAGCAGTTGGGGTTGGTGCCCTGGCACTGGCTCCCTTGGTCGGTGTAGTTGGCTCCTGGGTAGAGCAATCTTCCCTGGCACCCAATATCGAAGAGTCGGTGAGTTCTGTGAAGGAATCGGCTAGAGATGCTGCAAAGAACGGTTTAATCTTTGTCTTCGATGCCTTTGACAAAACCCAAGGATTCTTCGCAGAAGTTGGGGAATCCTTCCAAGATTTAATCGCGGAAGCCAAGAGCGATCTGGCTGCCTCGAAGTATGACTCTGAGGAATCTTCCCTACGGCAAATCTCCATCGTCAGCGAATAGTTCTGTCCAAGTTGACAATCTGGATTGGGGATGTCAAGCGCTTCTCGACTGCTTAAAATGGAGTTAGCAGCGAGGGCGCTTGTTCTGTCTTACAGCAAGATCTCTTCTAGCCATAGCAATATTTTTAGGATCAGGGTCACCATGACGAGCAAACAGTCGGGTTGGGTGATGGGCTTCTCTGTCAGCTTGGCATTGATGCTACCGGGTAGTCTCCTCCCAGCGACCGGAGCTTCAGCTCAGAGCTATGGGGGCGGATCCTCCCCTGTGATTGTCAGCCCCACAGTCGGTCGGCGGACGGTGATTGTCAACCCTGCCTACTATCCCAGCTATCCTAGTTCCACGTTGATTATTAACCCCAGCAGGCAGAGGGCAACTGTGATTGTCAACCCTAGCCAAACAGGAACCGTGATTGTCAACCCAGCGAAGCGAGGGCAAACGGTGATTGTTGCCCCCAGCCTTAGTCCCTCTCGCTGCGGCACCTCCATCATCGGTAGCCCGATCCCTGCCCCCGTCCCTGTGGATTTGTACACTGGTCGACAGTGCTAGGAAAAGATATCCAGTTGTTCCGTTGGCGGTTCCAGGGGGGCTGGCATTCCCTTACCAGATTGGCCATCCGGTGCGATCGCCGTTGTTTTGCGTAAACCGACGGCGATTTTGCTATGCTTCTCAATTTGGTGCATCACCTGCCGCGCCCGTTGAATCACGGAGGCAGGGAGTCCGGCCAAGCGTCCGGCTTCAATCCCATAGGAGCGATCTGCTCCCCCCAGGTTGCACCCGATGTAAAAACACAATTTGATCGGATAGTTCTTTCACCGTCACCTGGTAATTGGCGATATTGGGCAGGAGTGATGCCAATTCATTTAGCTCGTGGTAGTGGGTCGCGAAAATAGTGCGCGCCTGAATGTCCATGGCAAGATACTCTGCCACCGACCAAGCGATCGCCAGACCATCAAAGGTTGCTGTCCCCCGACCAATTTCATCCAGCAGTACCAGGGAATCGGGGGGTGGCATGGTTGAGGATGTTGGCAGTTTCATTCATTTCAACCATGAAGGTGGATTGCCCGGTTGCCAAGTCATCCACCGCGCCCACCCGCGTAAAAATGCGATCGCAGATCCCCAGGGTGGCGGTCTGGGCGGGTACGAAACTTCCAACCTGAGCCAGTAGTTGAATTAAGCCCACCTGCCGCAGATAACAGCTTTTACCGCTGGCATTGGGGCCCGTAAGGATAATCAGATCGGGCGCGGCGGCGGTTTCCGTGGTGCCTAAGGAGGTGGAATTGGGGACAAAAAAACCCGCTGGCAGAGATTGTTCCACCACCGGATGCCGCCCTTCGACAATGGCAATCCGCCGCCCCTCCACCATTTCGGGGCGACAATACCCTTGATAGACTGCCACTTCCGCCAGTCCACACAACACATCGACAGCGGCCACCGCCCTGGCAACTTTTCGGATTGGCTCCGCCATTGCCCCCACATCGGCTCGGAGTTGGGAAAAAATCTCGTACTCCAATTGGTATAAATCTTCATTGGCACTAAAGATCCGAGCTTCCCGCTCTTTGAGTTCTGGGGTAATGTAGCGCTCTTCGTTTGTCAGGGTTTGTTTGCGAGTATAGTCCTCGGGGGCTTGCTCACTTTTAGCACGGGAAATACTGATGTAGTAGCCAAAGGCTTTGTTGTAGCCAACTTTTAAGGTGTTAATCCCGGTGCGTTGCCGTTCGCTGGTCTCCAGGTTGGCAATCCATTGCTTGTCAGCTTCCACCTGTTGATGCAGCTGATCCAATTGGGGCTGTACCCCCGAGCGAATCAGGTTGCCTTCGGTCAGGAGTAAAGGGGGATTCTCGACCAAATGCGATCGCAGATGCTGGCCGAGCTGTTCCAGGAGTGGTGGCACGGTTTGCAGCGCCCGCAGATAGGGGGAGCGGGTTTCAGCCACCAACACAGCCAAATCTGGCAACCGCAAGAGGGAATCGGCCAGGGCGACTAAATCGCGAGCATTGGCTGTGCCAGAGCCAGCTCGTCCCGCCAAGCGTTCAAGATCATAGATCTGGCGAAGATATTGCTGCAAGGCTTGCCGTAACACTCCCTCCGTGATCAATTCCTCAATGGTGTCCTGTCGAGCACCAATGCCTTTGCGATCAAGGAGGGGTTGTAATAGCCAGCGCCGCAAGGCTCGTCCGCCCATGGCCGTCACAGTTTTATCCAGTGCCCAGAGTAGCGAACCATGAAAGCTGCCGTCCCGCACTGTTTGGGTGATCTCTAGGTTGCGCCGGGTTTTGGTGATCTAGGATCAGATAATCGGTGAGGGTATAGGTGCGAGGGGGCAATAGGGGGGACTGGCTCCCCCGCTGCGTATCCTGAACGTATTCCAGCAGTCCCCCCGCAGCTCTCACTGCCAAGGGTAGGTGTTCACAACCCATCCCTTCCAGCGATCGCACCCGAAACTGTTGGAGTAATTGCTGCCGTGCCTCTACCTGCATAAACGGCACTTGGCGTCGAAGTGTGTAGCAAAGCTGGGGTGGCAGACAGCTCGGTAAGTGTTCGGACGGCTCGCCCGAACGCAGCAACCCAACGACATCGGGAGCGGCGGTAGGGACTAATATCTCCGATGGTTGCAACCGTAACAATTCCTGGGTGAGCTGCTCCAGTCCCGTGGATTGGGTGGTGAGAAATTCCCCCGTGGAAACATCGGCATAGGCCAATCCCCAATGGTTGCCAGCAATCACCACCGCTGCCAGAAAATTATTGCGGCGGGCATGGAGCATCCCCTCTGCCAGCACCGTGCCAGGGGTCAGCACCCGCGTCACTTCCCGCTTGACCAACCCCTGGGCAACCGCAGGGTCTTCAACTTGATCACAGATGGCAACGGCATACCCTCGCTCCACCAGCAGCATACAGTAGCGATCGAGGGCATGGTGGGGAATGCCAGCCAAAGGCACTCGCCCAACTTCCTTGCCCGCATCCTTGGCGGTGAGTACCAGCTCTAACTCCCTGGCAATGGTGAGGGCATCCTGGAAGAACGTTTCAAAAAAGTCCCCGACTCGGTAGAGCAACAATGCCTGGGGATACTGATCCTTCATTTCCACGTAGTGCCGGATCATGGGGGTGAGATCCTCCCGATTCACCGCCCGGTGATCGGCATACCGCACCGTATGTTTCACCAACCGTTCGGGCAGGTTATGGGTAGGATCTGGATCGCCAGGAACTGTCATTGCTAGCAAGAACTCAAACTCAATGATTGCCACGCCGTGGGCAATGTTCCATTATAGGCGCCCCACTTCGGTTCATCCCTACGATCAGGTTGGCACTCTGTGCAACCCAAACCTGCCCGGCACCTGAACCCAATCATTGTCCATTGATACCAAGTACGAAGATGGTCATCCTAAAGTAGATGCCGATACTGTGGGTGCGATCGCAACTGTTGCAGCACCTGTTTAATATCCTGGGTTTGCTGCTTATCAGCGATCAAGGTAACATTGCCGTCCCGGACAATCACCAAATTTTCTACCCCCAAGGTCACGATCAATTCATCGGGATCTGTATTGTAGAGAATGCTGCCCTGGGTGTTCAATCCCCAATGCTGAGCCTGTTCAATATTACCCTCATGGGCTGGCAATAACCGCTCTAAGGCATTCCAATCCCCCAGATCATCCCAGGAGAAACTGACCGGCACCACACAGGCCTGCTGTGTTTTTTCCATCAGTGCATAGTCAATACTGGTTTTAGGCACTTGAGGATAGGCAGCAACACCGGAACGTTGCAGCGGTTCCAGGATTTCGGGGGCGTGGGCCTGTAATTCTGCCAAAGCCACCCCAGCTCGGAATATAAAAATACCGCTATTCCAGCTAAAGCGACCACTGGCAAGAAACCCTGCCGCTGTTTCCCGGTTTGGTTTTTCTGTGAACCGCTGCACCCGATACGCCGGTCTCCCTGGTAACTGGGTCTCCAGCAACTCCCCCTGTTCAATGTAGCCATACCCTGTGGCCGGATAGCCAGGTTGTATTCCCAGGGTAACAATCACAGGCTGGGTGGCTGCTAAGCTAGCCGCGTCCCTCAGGGTTTCCTGAAATTGGGACGGTTCCCCAATCCAGTGATCGGCGGGGAAAAATCCCACAACGGCATCTTCCCCCCCGTGGTGGGTGACTTCCAGTGTTGCCCAGGCAACCGCTGGCGCGGTATCCCGTCCCTCTGGTTCCACAAGCATTTGCGCCATTGGTAACTCTGGTAACTGCGCCTGCACAGCGGCGGCTAAATGACTGGCTGTAATCACCCAGACTCCTGACCAGCCTCCCGCCAGATCTAACAATCGGTTCGCAGTTGCTTGCAACAGGGTTTGACCACTGCCATCGAGACAAAGAAACTGCTTGGGGCGATGTTGGCGACTGAGGGGCCAGAACCGTTCACCTTTACCGCCCGCCAAAATCACCGGAATCAGAGAGTATGCCATGAATCGTCAACGTGGGTAGAAGATGGGACTATCTTTCTATTTTCCCTACTTGTGCTTCCTGAAACCTGGCTATAATCGAGCCGAGTGAACTATTTTCAAACTGTTGGTTAACGAAACAAGTGACGAAGCGCCCCCTGGCAACCCGTGCTTGCGTGCTGGCAACAGTTGCTACGAGTAAGGTGGGAGTGGGAGTGATAGTTTCTAAAAGTGCTTCAAAGCCTAAAAAGTCCGCAGGTGCTAATCGAGTTGCGGGTCGTTCTGATCGGGATGACGGGGCAGCAGCTCCCCGTTGCCAACCCCAGCCGACCCCTGCCGTCGGGTCTGCATTGCCTCAATCGTCTCCGTTGCGTTGGCTAGGTCAGGGAGTTGCCTTCGTTTTCACCGCCACCCTGGCTGCGGCAGTGGGAGCAGGGGTAATGATGGTGGCTCCGCTCTCCGCTTGGCTGCCCAACTCAACTCCAGAGAGTCGGGGCGGGCTAGCTGACCTGTTGCATAACAGTTTTCAATATCGGCTCACCCGGCCAGTGAATATTTTAGTCATGGGCATTGACCGGGTACCGGGAGCCCCTGACAATTCACCAGAGATTTTTTCCGGTCGCAGTGACACGATGCTATTGCTGCGGCTCGATCCTGGGCAGAAAGCAGTGAGTCTGCTGTCGATTCCACGGGATACTCGGGTGGAAGTTCCCGGAGTCGGGTTTACCAAGATTAATGATGCTAATGTCACTGGAGGCCCCGCCCTGGCAGCCCATGTGGTTAGCCAGAACTTGAATCAGACTCCCATCGATCGCTACGTCCGAGTGAGCACCGAGGCCTTTCGAGAACTGGTGGATCAAGTGGGGGGGGTTCAGGTGTTTGTCCCCTTTGCCATGACCTATGTGGATCATACCCAACACTTAAATATCAATCTGGGTCAGGGTTGGCAGTTGTTGAATGGCGATCAAGCTGAACAATTTGCCCGTTTTCGTCATGATGGCTACGGCGACATTGGGCGGGTACAACGGCAACAAGCCCTGCTGAAAGCCCTCCGCCAGCGGCTCACCGATCCGACGGTGCTGCCCCGCTTGCCGGGGGTGATTCAGGTAATGCAGAAGTATATCGACACGAACCTGAGCCTGGAAGAGATTCTCACCCTGGTGCAGTTTGGCATGAATCTGGAACCCAGCCATATCAAGATGGTAATGCTGCCGGGTCAATTCAGTACGCCGGATCAATATGCCGCGAGCTATTGGCTCCTCAACCCCATTGGGCGCGATCGCGTCCTGCGGGAATATTTCCAAACGCCTACCTCCAGTCCGACAACGGAAGCCACTGATTCTGAGTCAGCCCCTAGCACCCTGAACATTGCGATTCAGAATGCCTCAAGTCAACCTGGGTTGGGACGAAGACTGGCTCAATATCTACAGGCTAAAGGTTTCTACCATGTGTACGTGGTGGAAGATTGGCCGGAACCCCTGAATCAGACCCAGATCATTGTCCAACAGGGGGATATCACCGGAGCCAATGCCCTGCAAAAGTTCCTGGGCTTGGGGCAGATTGAGGCTGCTTCCACAGGGGATATCGAATCCGATCTGACAATTCGGGTGGGGAATGATTGGGTCACCCCAAGCACCGTCTCTCCATGAATGTCCTGGATTTGGCGTTCTTACCGGCTCTTGAACAGGCACGCCTGATTCGCCAACGGGAAATTTCCCCTCTAGAACTCCTCCAGGTCTACCTCACCCGGATTGAACGGCTGGATGGTCAACTGGGTAGCTTCTTTACGGTTACCCCTGAGCAGGCGATCGCCACGGCCCATCAGCAGACCGAGAGCCTCCCCCGCCAGACCCCCTGCCACCCTCCCCCCCGTTGTTTGGTGTCCCCACAGCCATTAAGGATCTCAATGCTGTCGCTGGGGTGCGATGTACCTATGGCAGTCCGGTGCTGCACCATCGCATTGCTACGGATGATGACGGTGTGGTGACTCGGATTAAGGCTGCGGGTCTGGTGATTTTGGGTAAAACAGCAACTTCAGAATTTGGCTCCCTTCCTTACACGGAACC
Source organism: Neosynechococcus sphagnicola sy1 (assembly GCF_000775285.1). Classification (NCBI taxonomy): domain Bacteria; kingdom Bacillati; phylum Cyanobacteriota; class Cyanophyceae; order Neosynechococcales; family Neosynechococcaceae; genus Neosynechococcus; species Neosynechococcus sphagnicola. The sequence continues at coordinate 83,189 of NZ_JJML01000014.1, forward strand.
CCAGGGCTTTCCACCCGCGCGCAACCCCTGGCATTTAGACTACACACCGGGAGGCTCTAGTGGTGGGGCGGCGGCGGCGGTGGCCGCCGGACTCTGCGCGATCGCCCAGGGATCAGACGGGGGAGGCTCGATTCGCGGTCCCGCTTTCTGTTGTGGACTGGTGGGGTTGAAACCCTCTCGAGGACGGGTTTCCTTCGCGCCTGTGGGAGACTTTCAGAACGGAATTGCCACCCACGGAGTCCTAGCCCGCACCGTTGCCGATGCAGCGGCTCTCTTAGACGTGATGGCAGGGTATATCACAGGAGACCCCTACTGGTTACCCGACCCGAATCCCTCATTTTTAACCGTTGCTCAGCAGGGACTCCCCCGATGCCAATCCCTGCGGATTGCCGTGACAACCGAAATTCCTGGGGTGGGAACCGCTGACCCTGCTTGCCAGCAGGCGGTTCTCAAGACCGTAGAGCTTTTAGAGGCGTTGGGGCACCAGGTAGAACCCGATTGTCCCGTAGTTACCGACTTAACAGAACCTTTTACGGTGATCTGGCGAGCGGGTGTGGCCGCCACAGGCATTCCCCCCCGACCTCTTAAGCCCCATGAATCGCTGGCTCATGGAGGGAGCGGCCAGTAGTGGCGATTACCTGCGGGCTGTTACCCTGATGCAACAAATTGCCCGCCGCATCGTTGCCTTTTTTGCCACCTATGATGTGCTGCTACTGCCGACCTACCTCCATCCCCCAATTCGGGTCGGAGCCTGGGCCAATCTCTCTCCCGCCGCCACTCTAGAACAGATCATTCGCTGGATTGCTCCCTGCCCCCCGTTTAATGCCAGTGGTCAACCCGCGATCGCCCTCCCCGCAGGCTTCACGGCTCAGGGGCTGCCTGTGGGCATTCAACTGGTGGGTCGTCCGGCAGCAGAAGCAACGCTGATTGCACTGGCAACGCAGATTGAAGCTGCACAGCCCTGGAGCCATCTCCGACCGGACTTCGCCGTCATCAAGGGTTGACGTCCTCGGCTTTGGAAGATTTATTCCGCAGATTTTTAGCTTTGACCTGTAGTTGTTGAAAATAATCTGTCTCAGTAATTTCTGCAACTTGGCGTGCCTTTTTGGATTGATCAATCTCAATTCGTAATTCTTGGATTTGTTGCTTCAGGCGTTTTTCCCGTTGGTAAATCTCTTTGGCCATGCGTTGAAACACGCGAGCTAACTGCCCTAGGGCATCCGAGCGCGCTGCTACATCGGTGAGGCTTTCGGGCTGATAGTTGTCTTTCTCAACGTCAACGGCAGCATTTGTTACCTTGTCCACTTGCTCAATGTATTGCGCTTGGCGGATATTTTCTGCCTTGAGTTGCGCCTCAGCTTCCTGACGTTTGAGTCCATCCATGTAAGCTTTCGAGTGGTAGCGAATGCGGGCAATTAGCTCCCGGCTATCGGGTAATTTCACCAAATAATCATTGGCACCCAGTTCAAAGGCTTTGGCTTTGATCACCGGATCTTCCTTCGTGGACAACACAATCAAGGGAACATCGCGGGTGAGGGAATTCTTGGTTCGGAGAAACTTGACTAGCAACAGGCCATCAATTTCGGGCATGACCAAATCCTGCAAAATCACCGTTGGGTGACAGTCCGTTGCCATCTTTAACGCCTGGGTGGGATTGTTGCAATAGTGAAAAGCAATTTCCGTTTCCGATGCCAGCATCCGGCGTACGGCTTCACCGATCATCGGTTGATCATCAATTAGGAGCACAATGATGGGATCTGCCATGGTGAGGTTGGGGGGATAGTTGAGGGTTAAGAGAGGGAACCTGGAGCAAGCAGCTCCATTACCCCCCGATTAAATCCATGACGGCCGTGACTAATGAGTTGTCGTGAAGACTGCTTTTTGTCAAATAGTAATTTGCCCCTGCTTCCAGGCCTCGGATGCGATCTTGCTCCCGATCTTTGTAGGAGACAATGATTACGGGAATCGGTTCATATTTGGGATGGCTCTTGATGTTGTTGACGAGTTCAATGCCATTCATGCGGGGCATGTCAATGTCACTCAGTACAAGGTCATAGGTATTGGAGCAGACTGCGTGCCATCCTTCCATCCCATCCACTGCAACATCAACCAGGTAGCCCTGATTTTGTAGCATTTTACGCACCATCTCCCGCACGGTGATCGAATCGTCTACGACGAGAACGCGCTTGCGGCGATCGCTGAGGACTGCCTCCGGAGCACTGCTGACTCGGCTTAGGGGTCGGCCATTGAGTAAGTTATTGGTAGACCGAATTAGATCAGATACATCCAAAATCAAAATTGGCGAACCATTCCCCATCAATGCGGAGGCGCTAATGTCTTGGACTTTCCCCAGCATTGGATTCAGGGGACGCACCACTAGATCATGTTCCCCCAAAACACGATCAACCCACAGCCCGTAATGTTCCGATTGATCACTGATTACGACCACTGGAAATATATTTCCCGGTGGTGGAATTTCGGTTAACTCCAATACCTGGGCAGCGGAGATCAGACCAATATTCTGTTTGTCTCGGAGGAAATATTGGCGGTTTTCTACCGAATGAATTTCGTGGCGATCGAGCATGACAATTTGCTCAATCCGCGCTAATGGAAAGGCATAGGATTCACTCGAGATTTCGACTAACAGGGTTCGCACCACCGACAGGGTTAGGGGCAGTTGAAAGTTAAACGTAGTTCCCCTACCCATTTGGGTATGGGCGCGGACCATGCCGCTGACTTCCGTCGCCATGCTTTGGGCAATGTCGAGTCCCACACCCCGCCCCGAAATTTCTGTCACCTCCTGGGTCGTGGAAAATCCAGGGAGAAAGAGAAATTCCAGCAGTTCACTATCGCTCATTTGGGCGGCCATTACTGGAGTGGTCAGGTTCTTGCTGACAATTTTCTGCCGCAGCCAATCCATATTGATGCCTTTGCCATCATCTGCGACGGAAATCGACAACAATCCCCCCCGATGAAAGGCTTCGAGGCGGATGGTGCCTTCGGCAGGTTTGCCAGCGGCAATCCGTTCATCAGGCATCTCAATGCCGTGGTCTAAGGCATTCCGTAAAATATGGGTCAGTGGGGCCTCTAGCTTGGTGAGAATATCCCGATCCACCGGGGTGGCTTTGCCAATAATCTCTAGTTTGGCTTGCTTTCCCAATCGACGTGCCATATCGCGTACCATACGAGGGAAATTTTGTACCCCATCTTCAAACGGGCGCATGTGGGAGGCAATGACTTCGCGGTACAGGCGATCGCTGAGATTCCCCGTGCGGCGAGCAAAGAGTTCTAATTCACCGAGACGATCGCTGAGGATCTCTCGGCATTCTCGATCTTTGGCACGGACGACTTTCAGAGCCTCTGCTTCCTCGCTGGAGGGGTTTGCCCGTAAATCTTGATAGGCTTCCAGAGCTTGCGAGAGTGCCAGTTGCTGTTTGCGGAGCAGCAGCAGGGAATCGGCAAACGGCTGCAACCAGTTGGCTTCGATCAGAGATTCCCCCGGCGAGTCCCATGATCCGGTTGAGATTTTCGGCGCTGACTCGCACGACTCGGCTTTGGGTTGCGACCACCTCTGGCCTTAAGGTTTGTATCT